>JAYUEJ010000407.1:0-1676 GCA_043739265.1 Rhodopila sp.
TTGTTGCTATTTGGGAAATTAAATTCCAAACCCTGTTGACTGCGCTCCAAAAATATCACCAACTCTCAATGACGTGATGAGGTTTAATTCTGAATCATCTCTATTCTGATTTCAGAACAGGAGGCCATGTTGGACGCTAATCACTTCAGACAGAAAGCCACGCGGGCGCGTGAGATGGCTCAGTCCGGAGACGATATTAGACTTTCAAGAATGCTACTGGAAGTTGCGCTCGACCTCGACGCCGAGGCCGCAGCGATCGAAGCGGAGGAAGCGCCCGGGCGAACCGGCGGTGGACGCCCGCACCTGGCGGAGGAGTCCAAAGCCCTCTTGCATCGGGCAAATTTGCATTCCGATGATTCAGATACGGATACGACGCCGATTGAGATCATAAATTTGTCGCTGGCCGGCGTAAAATTTCGCACCGACCGGGCGCTGACACCCGGAAGCCACATGATTCTCGAACTACCGAACCACGCCCTCCGCCTGGACGGGACGATCGTGCGCGCGTGCGGTAAGGAAACCGCCATGGTGTTCGACCCATCCGCCAGCGCCGATCCGGGTTTGACGCGGTTGCTGGAACCCCAACGGCTATGGGCTTGAAGCGTCAATACGGCTCCGCGGCACAATAACCGAGACGCCGAGGATGGCGCCTGATGGGCGCTAAAATGGCAGCGCCACTGTCGCCATTATTCGGGTGTCATACCGGGGTGCGTGCCGCTGATCGGTGCTGGATCAAGCCATTGACGGAACGGTCAGGGCAACCGGGACAGCAGGCGAACCAATGCCCGCGTCCGCGCCGAGAACAGTTTAGCCGCGAAAAAGCCGCCCACTGCCCGCTTGGCGGCCTCCGCGCGGGTCGGATACGGCACGATCAACCCGGCGAGTGCCGACAGCTTCGTGCGCTGGGCGATGGCCAGGGTCCATTGACTGATCATCTCCCCGGCATGCGGCGCCAGGATACCCGCGCCCACCACGCGGTTTCGGCTGACGATCAACTTGACCAGACCGGCTTTGTCCCGTTCGGCGATGGCGCGGTCGTTGTCCGCCAGGGGCCAGCGCAGAATGTCGATCCGCAGCCCTGCCGCCAGCGCCTCGGCCTCGGTCAGTCCGGTCTGCGCCAGTTCTGGATCGGTATAGGTGACCCGTGGCAGAGCGGCGTAATCGACGCGTGCCGGCAGCCGGAACAGAACGCGGCGGATGATGATGCCGGCATGATACGATGCGACATGGGTGAACGCACGCGGCCCGATGCCGGCCGGATCGGCGATATCCCCCACCGCGAAGACGCGCTTGTTGGACACACTGCGCAGTCCCCTGTCCGTCGCGATCCCCGCCGGCCCGGCCTGGATGTTTCCCGCTGCCAGGTCCAGCGCCGCCAAATCGGGAGTCCGCCCCACCGCCACGAGCAGATGCGAACCCGCGACCCGCGTCCCGTCCGCCAGCAACAGGACGGGTCCGGGCGCGGCGCCAGTGACCTTGACGCCCTCACGGAAGATCACGCCGCGAGCCGTCAGCGCCTGGCGCAAACCGGCGACCAGTTCGGGATCGTCTTTTGCCGCGATCCGCGCGGCCTCCACAACAGTCACCAGACACCCCAGTCCGGAGAACGCGTCCGCCATCTCCAGTCCGATCGGCCCACCACCCAGGATCAATAAGTGGTCCGGCTTTTCCGACAG
>JAYUEJ010000408.1:0-1673 GCA_043739265.1 Rhodopila sp.
CCGCCTCCACACGCTGGAGGCCCTCAGTTACGCCGCCGACCCGGACCTATCGCTGAACAAAATCCTCCGCCTCCGCGGCGGCGCCGTCAGCCTCAGCCGCGAGGCGCACAAATCCCAGCGCAAACTCGACCAACTGCAGCGCGACCGCATAGCCGGCATCCCGGCCCAGCCGGCAAAAACCCAAACCGAAGCCCCACCCAGCCGCAAGATCGACCGGGCGCTCGGCGTAGTCGAAGCCGCAAGGCAAGCAACGCCGGAACCCAGCAAAAAAATCACCTGGTCGCAGTCGTACCAAAAGCGCCAGTTGGCCCAGCGCATCGCCGAGAACGCCAAGAAAAACCAGGCACGCCACGCCCACCTGAACGCAACCACACCCAGCATCCAAAGCGCTGCCCCGGCGGACTCAGGCGGCGTCTAACCCCGCGCTTCCCCAATCCCCGGCAGATCGCCCGTCATCCCCGCCAGCACCTCCGCAACATGCCGGACATGCACGGTATGTCCCTCCCGCTGCAATCGCCCGGCGATGTTCAGCAGACACCCCAGATCGCCGGCCAGGACCGTCTCGGCTCCGGTCGCCACGATGTCCTTCGTCTTGTCCGACACCATCCGCACCGAGATTTCGGGATACTTCACACAAAACGTCCCGCCGAACCCGCAGCAGATCTCCGGTTCCGTCATCTCCACCACGGTCGCGCCGGCCGCCGCCAACAAATCCCTGGGCTGCTGCTTGATCCCCAACTCCCGCAACCCCGAACAACTGTCGTGATAGGTCACCGTGCCGCCGAACCCGGCCGCCCCGGTATCCCGCACGCCCAGCACATCCGTCAGGAAACTGACCAGCTCGAACACCCGCGACGCCATCGCGTCCGCCTCGGCCCGCAGATTGGGGTCATCGTCGAACAGATGCGGCAAATGATGCTTCAGCATCCCCGCGCACGACCCCGACGGCACCACGACGTAATCATATCCCCGGAACGCCTCGACAATCCCCACCGCCAGATCCCGCGCTGTCCGCCGGTCGCCGGAGTTATACGCCGGCTGCCCGCAGCAGGTCTGCGCCCGAGGCACCTCCACCTGGCACCCTGCCCGCTCCAGCAGCCTGATCGCCGCGAAGCCGACCGAGGGCCGGTGCAGATCGACCAGGCAGGTCACGAACAGACCCACCCGAGGCTTCGTCCCAGTCATTGGAAATCCTTCAGGTCAGCCGCTGCGCGCGGATACCAGCCGCCAGGTCGGATCAGGCTGCGACAAATCCCGCTCGAACGTCCACAGATCGGTGATCTCGGTCACCGCGTCGGCGCCCGTCAAGTGCCGCCCGTCTTTGTCCGTGGTATAACTCACCTGATCGGACACGATCTTCACCGTCACCGCCCCCACCCGGCCCTTGAGTTCGGCGTGGTCAACGCTCAGCGCATGCATCGACCTGATCTCGCTAAACTGAGTCTCGCCGGATTTTTCCCGCGCGCCGATCGCCTGCTCGAACGCCGAATAGGTCTCGTCCGACAGCAGCGGCCGCAGGGCCACGCGGTCCCCCGCGGCAAACGCGGCGACGATCATCCGGAACGCCTGATCCGCCCCGGCCAAAAACCGAGCCGGGTCGAACGTGCGATCCAGCGCCTGCATGCCGGCCAGTGCCTGCCCGGTCGGCGAGGCAGCGTCCGGCACGTTTTGCG
>JAYUEJ010000409.1:0-1672 GCA_043739265.1 Rhodopila sp.
CCGGGCCGCCGCTTCGGTCACCTCGCCACGTTCGGCATGCATCCGGTGGTCGGTCACCCGTTCAACCCGCACCGGCAGGAACGTTCCGATCCCGACATGCAGCGTGACGGTGACCCGCTTCACCCCGGCCGCATCCAGATCGGCGAGCAAGCCGGGTGTAAAATGCAGCCCGGCGGTCGGGGCCGCGACGGCCCCCGGTCGCTGGGCAAACACCGTCTGGTAATCCGTCGCGTCGCTGGGTAACGGGCCGTCGGGCCGGTGGATATAGGGCGGCAGGGCCAGCACGCCGGCTTGCCCGAACGCCTGCATCAGGGCCTCCCCGTCCCGGTTGAACGCCAGGCCGATGCTGCCGTCCTCCGCCTTGTCCACGACCCGAGCCGTCAGCGCCTCGGCCCCCTCGATCCGCAGCGTGTCGCCGACAAGCAGCCGGCGGCCGTTGCGGGCCAGTGCTTTCCAGGCACCATCGGGGCGCGGCCGGTCCAACGTCAGGCCGATACGGGCGTCCCCCCGCCTGGCCAGAAGCTGCGCCGGAAACACCCTTGTGTCGTTCGCCACCAGGATGTCGCCAGGGCGCAGCAGCGACGGCAGGTCGCGGATCGTCAGGTCGGCCAGCCCGTCGTCGCGAATGTGCAACATACGGGCGGAGTCGCGCGGCCGCGCCGGTTCGTGCGCGATACGCTCGGCCGGCAGATGGTAGTCGAAATCGGCCAGCGTCAGGGCCAGGGCGTCGGTCGCGGTCAAACGACTGTCCCGTCGCCGCCTGCTAGCCGCGCCGAACCGCGGGTCCGAAGCATTTTACCGCGACTGATACGAGGAAATCTCGATCAGATTGCCGTCCGGATCGCGGCAGTACACCGACTGGATCGGCCCCAGCGCACCAGCCTTCTCCGCCGGCCCATGCACGATCTGGACACCGTTATCGTGCAGATGCCCGACCACTTCCTCTGGCGGCACGGCCGTAATGAAACACACATCGACCGCGCCGGGATCGGCACAGACGCCGGTCGGCCATAACCTGACATCGGCATCGATCGGCCGCAGGTTGATCTTTTGACCGCCGAATTTCAGCGCGGTGCGGTGCTGCGTACCGAAATCCTCGCGCTCCATCCCCAGCACGCGCTGATACCACGCGGCACTCAGCTCCACGCTGGTGCAGTTGATAACGATGTGGTCGATCCGGTCGATCGTAAAGCGCATTATCCCAACCCGTCGTAAAAGTCGTTACCCTTATCGTCCATTACGATAAAGGCGGGAAAGTTCTCGACCTCGATCCGCCAGATCGCTTCCATGCCGAGTTCGGGGAATTCCAGCACTTCGACTTTGCGGATGCAGTCCTGCGCCAACCGCGCCGCCGGGCCGCCGACACTGCCCAAATAGAAACCGCCATGCGCGCGGCAGGACTCCTTGACGGCCTTGGACCGGTTGCCCTTGGCCAACATTACCAGCGATCCGCCGGCCGCCTGGAACGCCGCGACGTAGCTGTCCATACGTCCGGCGGTGGTCGGGCCGAAGCTGCCCGTCGCCATACCGGCCGGAGTCTTCGCCGGGCCGGCATAATAGACCGGATGGTTCTTCAGGTAATCGGGCAGCGCCAGCCCGTTATCCAGCCGCTCCTGCAATTTGGCATGCGCGATGTCGCGCGCCACGACCATGGTGCCGGTCAGCGACAGCC
>JAYUEJ010000410.1:0-5153 GCA_043739265.1 Rhodopila sp.
CGGCGAGCCAAGCCTGTCCGGTGTGACGGTCAACCTGCTGGATGGCGCGGGGAATCCGACTGGCCAAACCGCGATCACGGACGCCAACGGCAATGTCAGTTTCACTGGCCTGCCGCCCGGTACGTACCAGCTCTCGGTGGTGGCGTTCAACGGCTCGACGGTTACGCAATCGACTTATATCGGCTCCCCGATTGCCCTGCCGGCAGGTCAGACGATTGAGGCCGCCGAGGGTCTTGCCAACACCGTGACCCCAATCCTGACGCCGCTACCGCCTCGGGATCCCTCGGACCCAACGCTGTTGACCATGACAAACCCGCTGCTAAACCCCTCAGATCCGCGGCTCGGCAACACTGCGTCGCCCGGCGATTTCATCCAGTTCAGTTCCGACGCCCAATCACGTCAACTCTACATTGAGGCGCGGGATTCAGACGGTGGCCCAATCCCATCCTGGCTGACGTTCGATCCGACGACGCGCAGCTTCAGCGGTTCGCCCCCGACTCCATTGACGAAACAGATGGTGATGGTTGTGGTCATCCGCGATTCGAAGGGCAATCAGACCTTGACCGATGTGCCCTTGATCGCAGGCCCCAGCGGCGATCAAGCCGGGTTCTTCGCACAGTTGACGAGCGAGAAGTTCCGTCAAATCGTTCGCAATGCCGTTGGGCAAGGACAGCTACGCCTTACGGATATGGCCCCGATCCACCTGCCAGGAGAGATCCTGTTCGCGGCGGACACGCCGATCCATCCGACTTTGCGCCTGTTCGACGGAACCCTTGAAGGCCGCACCGCCTTCACGGCTCAACTCCAGGCGGCGGGCCGTATGGGCCGGCTGGCACAGGCCCGGGCATTGTTGGAGAACTGGGGACGAATCGATAAATAGCTGGATTTTAATTTCTCCGATCAAACCGCCTAATGAATTGGCCAAAAAGGATACTATTTCGTAATGACGTCGTTTTCTGCCCGCGATGCCGATCCATCGTTCGCTTCTGATCGCCAACCCTCGTCTGGCCGGTTGCTGCGTCTTTTGGCCGGCCCGTTCCTCACGGCGCTGATTCTCGGCGGTTGTGGCGTGAAGCCGGAGGTCATTACACCGGCCGAACACGTCCAGCGCGCACAGGCCGACTACGCGAAAATCTATGATGGCTACGTGCCGGTGGATCATCCGCTCCGTCTGACCGACGCGATCGCGCGGGCGTTGAAATACAATTACGATGCCCAGCTTGTACGGGAGCAGTTCACCTTGCAGGAGCGGCAGGTCGATCTTGCGATGGCGGCGATGTTGCCGCGCCTGGCGCTGAATGCCGGCTACAACGCGCGCAGCAACGATCCAGCCGCCCAGAGCATCAACGAGCGTACCAAGCAGGTGTCGTTGGATTACGCGTATTCGGAAGAGCCGCGGCATGTGACCGCCGGACCGGAATTCACCTGGACCGTGCTCGACCTCGGCCTGAGCTATTTTCAGGCCAAACAACAGGGTTATCAGACCCTGGTCGCGGTGGAGCGGCGGCGCAAGGTGATCGATACGATCGTGCGCAAGGTGCAGGATTCGTACTGGAAGGCGCTTGTCGCCAGCGAGATGCTGCCGCGCCTGAAGCCTATTCTTGTGAGGGCGGAACGTATTCTGGCGGCATCGCGGGAGGCCTCCAGGCGGCAACTTGCTCCGGACATGCCGATGCTGGAATTCCAGCGCGAGATGAGTCAGGTCGTTGGTCAGTTGCATCATATCGACACCGAGCTGAACGATAGCCGGGCGCAGTTGGCGACACTGATCAATGTGCCAACCAACGTCAGGCTGGCATTTACCGAGACTAAATTCGATCTGAAGCAGTCGGCTGCGACGGTCGATACGCACCACCTGGAGGAAATCGGCCTTGCCTTGCGGCCGGAGCTTCGGGAGGAGGCTTACCAGGAACGCATCGATCGCCAGGACGTGTATAAGGAAATTCTAAAGATGATGCCGGGCTTCGGCATCCTGGCGAATATCAACTACGATTCGAACAGGTATCTTTATAACAGCGCCTGGGGTGGCGTCGGCATACAGGCCGGTTTCAATTTGGCCAATATCATTCGTGGCCCGCGTGCGATCGACGCCGCGAAGCAGGCCGTGGAGGTCGCCAAAACGCGTCGCCTGGCATTAAGTGTCGCGGTCCTCAGTCAGATCAATCTGGCCTACCAGTCCTATGTCAGCGCGCTGGAAGACATGCATACCAGCCGGGAGGTGTTTGACGTCGAACGCAAGATCAGCGGCGTCGCCAAGAACGCGCGGGCTGCGAACTCTCTTTCGGATTCGCAACTTATGCAACGGGAACTGGAGGAAGTCGTGGCGGAGCTGAATTATTATCATAATGTCAGCCTGGCGCGGTATGCTCTCGTCACTCTGTATATCTCATGCGGCGTCGATCTGGTGCCGCCGACAGTTGAGCTCGGCGACCTTGGCAAGATGTCGGAGCAGCTCACCGGCGGAATTGCGCCCTGGGCCACGGGACAGCTTCCCGAGGTCGTGCTGCCCGCCGCCGCACCCGCTCCGTCTTAGCGCCGCTATGCTCGTCCGGGCTGGGTTGTTTGCCCTTGTGCTACTTGCCACCGCCGGAGCGTCCCCGGAGGCCAGTGCGCAACCGCGGGACACGCCGGGCCTTCCGGAGGTTCCGGTTCGCGCGTCCGACGCCGCGATCCGGGACGTGCGGGTTCAGGTTGTCGCGGTACTTAGCGCGACTATCGGCGCTCCGATGGCCGGACGGCTCGAACAGTTTCCCTTGCACGATGGTGACCATTTTAAAGCCGGGGACACGCTCGCGCGCTTCGCCTGCGCCGAACGCGAGGGGTCCCAGGCGCATGCCCGCGCCTCGCTGGACCTGAAGCGGCGCATCCTGAACAACAAGCAACAATTGCGCAGCCTTGGGAACTCTACCGGGGTCGAGCTTGATATCGCGGCCGCCGAGGTGACGGAGGCGACGGCCGACGTGGCGATCGCGCAGGCGATGACGGCAAATTGCACCGTTACGGCGCCGTTCACCGGCCGGGTCGCCGGTGTGTCCGTCCACGCGTTTCAGTTCCTGCCGCTGGGTGCGCCGATGCTGGACATCCTGTCGGACCACGATCTGGAACTCGAAATGATCGTGCCATCCCGGTGGCTGACCTGGTTGAAGCCGGGAGCAGGATTTGATGTGGTGATCGACGAAACCGCCCGGACCTACAAGGCCGCGTTGATCCGGCTGTCGGGCAAGGTCGATCCGGTTAGCCGTTCCATCAAGGTTTATGCCACTATCAACGGACCGGCCGAAGACTTGTTGCCAGGTATGAGTGGTCGTGCGCTGATCACCGCGCCGGCCGGTGACCGTTAGATTTGAACCCATGAGTGTGTCGCTAAACCAGCAGCTATTGCATCTGAGCAGCCTGTTGCAGCTTGAGCAGCGGGCCAGACAGGTGCGCGGGCGGGAGTTGGCGTTCCTGATCGTCAACGAAACCGTTGCTGTGCTGCCCTATCAGCAGGCGGTGTTCTGGCGTGCCGACGGTTCGCCGGGATCGCGTATCGTTTTGTCGGGTGTTTCCGAACCGGACTCAGTGGCGCCGTATCGCGCCTGGATCGAGCAACTGACAACCGCTTTGGCACGCGGCGAGCAGGCATCCACGGTTCATGTCATCGAGACGCAGGCCCTGCCAGCCAGGATCGTTGACGCCTGGACCGAATGGTTCCCCCGGCACGCGCTGTGGTGCCCGCTAAAACATCCCGATGGGCAATTGCTTGCCGCCTTGATTCTCGGACGCGCGGATCCTTGGACGGGTGGCGATTACGCGATGCTCGAATTGCTCGCCGGTCAGTATGGCCAGTGCCTCGCGCTGGATGGGGAGCGGCGCCACCGGTTGTTCCGCTTGCCGCGGCGATCGCGCCGGCTGGCGGTCATATGCGTGACGGCGATCCTGGTCACCGTTGCCTTGGCGCTGCCGATCCGCCGGTCCGTCATCGCGCCGGCCGAAGTGATCTCGATCGACCCCGCGCCGGTTCGGGCGCCATTCGATGGCGTGGTCGGAACGGTTCATGTCGCACCGAACGCTTTGGTGCATGCCGGGGATCGGCTGGTTTCGTTGGATCGCACTCAGTTGCAGACGCAACACGATGTTGCCGGGAAAGCGCTGGAAATGGCGCGGGCCGAGTATGTCGTCACCGCGCAACAGGCGATGAACGATTTCCAGGCGAAGGCGCGATTGTCCCTGCTGGCCGGCAAGGTCGAGCAACGCGCGGCTGAACTTGCCTATTCCACGGGGTTGCTGGAACGCGCGGACCTCATTGCGCCGATCGACGGCGTCGCTGTGTTCGGCAATGCCGCCGAGTGGATCGGCCGGCCGGTTATTCTGGGCGAGCGGATCATGCAGGTGGCGTCCCCGACCCGCACTGAACTGGAGATCGAGGTTCCCGCCAACGATGCCATCACGTTCGATGCGGGCGCCGAGGTGCGGTTCTTCAGCAATGTCTCACCCGATACGTCTGTGCGCGCGGCCCTGGAATTTGCCAGCTATTCCACCGCTCCGACCGCCGATGGCGTGATGGCCTACACATTTCGTGCCCGGTTCGATGGCGACGCCCATCAGCGGCTGGGTGTGAAGGGATCGGCGAAAATCTATGGCGCATCGCAACCGTTGGCCCTGTGGCTGTTTCGGCGGCCGATCGCGGCGATTCGGCAATGGCTGGCGTTGTAGCCGCAACCACGGGTTCGGCGGCGGGGCCCATTCGCTTGCCACCCTTGCGGGAGGACCTGCGCCTGCTGCCCGGCCCCACCAGCCGCGACGGCGCACCGACCTGGACGCTGCACGATCCGGCTCGGCATCGTTTCTTTCGCATCGGTTGGTTGCAGTTTGAGATTTTGAGTCGCTGGGGGCTGGGTCGTTCCGATACCGTCGCCGGTTCCATCGCGGCGGAGACGACGATCCGAGCGAAGGAGGCCGATGTGGCGTCGTTAGTGCGGTTTGCCAATCAGGCCGGCCTGCTGGCGCCACTGGGCGAACATGGCACGCGGCGACTGATGGCGGAGGCCGAACGAAGACGTATGTCGGCCGGGTCCTGGATGTTGAAGAATTACCTCTTCCTCCGCGTGCGCCTGCTGAACCCGGATCGGCTGCTGGCGTGGCTTCTGACTTATGTCGGGTTCCTTTACACG
>JAYUEJ010000411.1:0-5150 GCA_043739265.1 Rhodopila sp.
CGACAGGCTAAGCGAGCCCAAAGCCGCCATGCCATACGCGATGATCTGCGCGATGGCGATCAGGTCCGATAGGTTTTGGGCGCGGTAGTCACGCAGCGGCTCGGCCGGCGGCAGGTGACGATGAGGCTCATCACGAGGTCGGCGGGGCGGCGCCGATGCCGACCCCAGTTCGGTTGGAGTCGTGGCGACTCTAACCATGACGGCGCCGGCATCGGCTGATTGGTGCGGGTATCGGCAGCGGGCGAATAAGGCGGCTTAGTGCGCCGCGCTCAGCCGGGGCAATATTTCGCCGGTCAATTGCGCGACGTGGTTAAGCCACTGATCTGGCTTCATATCCCAGCCAGACGGTATCGCGCTATTGGGGAACAATGTGTAGTAGCGCGCCTCGATTTCGCTTCCCTGCTGCTGGATAAAATCCCCGATCTCCGACTGTAATCCCATCAGGTCATCCGGTGATGTGTCCTTGGCGTAGGTCAGCAAAACGTCATGCAGAGAGTCACCGGACAACCGCCAGTCCTGATGCATATATGCATTCAGAAAATGGTCCAGATGCGGAAACTTGCTAAGCAACGCGTCCATCACGCCCTCACGATATAGGGAACGCCGTCCGCACCACAAAAGGCTCGGGGGTGGCCCTCGCTAATTTTCTGACAATAACACGTACCTTCGTCAAAGGTGAAGTGCGAACAATCTGTGGTCGCAGTGGCATACGAAATCCATATCCGATTGTTGTTCCAAGGTCATAGTCGAATTTTTCCATGGCTTTAGGTGATCCAAGCCATGCGTTGAACGCCGCCAAATTGGCTTGGATCGCGGAATTCACGGCCGTTTCAGCGGTGGCGAGATCGATGAACCTACTGGCCAGCGGGATCGTCGGATCGCTATGCAAGCGTTGCTGTAACGCGGCGTCCGCCACTGCCACATGATACCTGATCGTGTGGCCGCCCATTGCCTCATGATGGGTCAGATCAATATAGGACTGGCCTCTGGTTGTGGAAGTTGGGCTCATCGCGACTTGTCCGGCTGTCCCGTTTCCCGGCCGCCCATTACTTCATCGAACATCATTCTGCGCAACTCTCATTACTGGCGGCGCCGGGTTGTCTCAATGCCAGGTCGCCTCGATGCCAGGCAGGCACGCCGGTCCGGTGTATCGAGATACAAGTGGGCGGGTCCATAACCGGCCAGACCAGTGTATCGGACAAAAGTTGACCATTCGTTAACAGCTTCCCACAGCGCGCCCAACCCATACCCGAACGTCCCCGCGTTGCGGCAATGTGCATCCGGAGCAGCACCTACACAAACGACCGGTTGAACTGCTGGAGCATCGCCTTGTCTTCGGGATCAAGCCCCTTGTGGGCCATCGCTGTGCGGACGATGGTTTCCGCCGCCAGCTTCACTGCAGCCTTGCTCAGCGCGTCCCTGATCCGGTGGGATATCTCCCCGTTGCCAAACCAGCCGGACAGATGTGCGGGACGTTTGACACCGATTGTCTCCGGCTTCGCGTCCGGCTCGAACCGGACCGGCGTCGCGCCGATGTGCGCCAGGTCGGCGCCTGATTGACGGGTGCGCTCATCCATGTCGGTAATCCGGCTGAATACCTCGGCCCGCTTGTCATGAAGGCGTCAATCACGGGTGACGGTGCCATGCCACATACGGTACGGTCGAGGCCGGGAAATTGCCGCTATCGTGTGGTGGCGGTTGCTACCTAAAACCGATCCGATGCGGCCGTGACGAACACGGGGCGATTGTGAGGCGGTATCCTATCAGCGACGACCGGTCAGGCGACGCCATCAGGATCGGGGCGGTGTTTTCACTTTCTGCCCAACCTTCTGCATGGTGGTTTTGTAGTTGGCTCTGAAAATCCTGGTCGTTGGATGCTCCGCGCCGAGCACGCGCGCGCTGCTCACCAGCGCGCGGCGAAAGAGCGGCAAGGCAGCGGACGCGTCGCCGCTGCCCAGGAAGAAGCTACCGGCGTGGTTCAGTAGCGTCGTGAGCATCAGCCAGACGCGACGCTCACCCAGACTGGCGGCGGCGGCCGACAGGAAATGCGCAAACTCCTCCCGCGTCCAGAAGCTGGTGTCGTAGTCCTGGCTGTGAAGGATCAGAAGATCGCGGCATTGCTTGAGTGCATCGTGGATATCGAGCACGAACCTGCCGCTTCTGGTGAAATCGTAGCCCTGCACCTTAACCTTGTAATCCGCGCCCTCAAGGATATCCGCGACTTCCCGCGCGACCGCGGCCACCGAACCACGCCGGCTGACGAAGTAGTCATACGGGAATGCCGATCCCGTCGTGTCCATTCCGGTGGCACCTGCCAAGCCCGTCGCATCCCCGCGCCGAACGGAGATCGCTGGCAAGGGAGGTTTCTGGCGCTATCACGGAACGTGAAGGGTGGCCGGCTTCGACAATGGCGGAGACGCCAAGACCGATCATGTGGTTCGCAGGCCTTCTTCCAAGGCAGAAGAATGCAGATCCCGGTTGCTCCGCTTCGGGTAAAGGCGTCCAGACCGGTGGTCCAGCGACCGCATAGTATCCACCCTTATCCGCGTTCATCTGTCTTAAAAGACCGTCAGATCGAACGCAGAACGCCATCGCCCGCAAGTCACCCAACCCATCGCAACAAAAATGGCGGGGTGGCCGAACCACCCCGCCAGATCACTCAGCCCACCGGAAAGTTACATTTCGGGTTCAGCGGATGCAGCACTTCGGCCGCCGGCGTGGTGCGGATCAGCTTGTACAGATCCCACTCGCTCTTGCTTTCCGCCGGCGACTTCACCTCGAACAGATACGCCGGGAACTCGCCACGCCCATCGGCCCGCACGCGACCGGGTCCGAACGCATCGTCGTCCGTCGGCAGCGCCTTCATCTTCGCCACCAACGCCCGGCCGCTCTTTTTCGCCTCGGCACCACCCATCGCGGCGACCGCCTTCAGGTAATGCATCGTCGATCCATAAGAACTCGCATGCGCCTGGTTCGGGTAGTTGTTCTGCTTCGTCTTCGCCAGCAGCTTCTTGGTGAAAGCCCGCGTGCGGTCGTTCAGGTCCCAGTAAAACGTTTCTGTCGTAGTCAAACCGGCGCAGGTCTGAGTCCCCAGCGAATGCGGATTCTGGATGAACATCAGCAGCGGCGCCAGCTTCATCGATTTGTTGATGCCGAATTCGGCCGCCTGCTTGATGCAGTTCTCGGTATCCAGGCCGGCATTGGCGAAACCGACAATGGTCGCACCACTCGCCTGCGCCTGCGCCAGATAGGACGAGAAATCCGTCGTGTCGGGGAAAGGATAGCGCACCACGCCCTTGATTTCACCGCCGCCCTTGCGCACCACGGCCGCCGTCAGTTCTTCCAAGGACTGGCCGAACGCGTAGTTCGCCGTAATGAAGAACCAGGACTTGAAGCCCTGTGCCATCATCGACCCGCCGGTCGATACCGCGTTCTCAAATGTGTCGAAGCTCCAGACGATCGTGTTCGGGCTGCACTGGTCATCGGTCAGCGACGACACGGTGGCCGATGCATTCAGCATCATCTTGTCCTTTTCCTTGGCGATCTGCGCCACGGCAAGCGCCACCGAAGAGGTCGGAACGTCGGCCGCCACGTCGATACCGCTGTCGAACCACTGCCGAGCGATGGATGCGGCGATGTCAGGCTTGTTCTGGTGGTCGGCGCTGATCACCTCCACGTCGCAATCCAGATGCGTCCGCATTTCCTCGACGGCGAGCAGTGTGGCCGCGAGCGAGGTGGGGCCGGTGTTGTCGCGATACGTGCCGGACAGATCGGTCAATACACCGATGGTGATCTTGGGACGGGTTTGCGCGCGCAACCGGGTAACCGGCGCAAGGCTCAGCGCTGCCGCGCCGCCGATCAGAGTACGGCGTGTCGAATTCATTGTGGAGCTCTCCCTCAGGCCGCCGATCAACCGCGGCTGTGTTTTGTCCGGATTAGTCCGGTGATGCTCTTATCGCCCAATCCGCTTGGTGTTCTCAAGGGGGGAAGCGAGGAGACACCGGCCCCCGGATGATGCATCCTGCCGAGGGAACGTCCAAACACTCGCCGGCAATCGGCCCCGCCCAGAAAGACCCGTAACGGCATGAGCCTGCTCGTCACTCGCCCGTCCCGCCTTGCCGGACTGGTCGCCCTGCTGCCGGCAATCTGCGCCGCCTTGTCGTTCAGCGTCACGGATATCATGCTGAAGGTGGTTTACGCCTCCGGCATGGACGTGCTGACCCTGGTGAGCCTGCGCGGAGTCCTGGTGGTGGCGTTCTTCTGGGCCTGGTTGCGGGTTGCGCCGCCGGCCAAACGCCATCCCCCGCGCCAACGCCGCATTGCACTCGGTCTGGGCCTGCTGTTCGCGATGGTGATGCTGGGGCTGGTCGCGTCGGTATCGCTGCTGCCGGTATCGATCGCCATCCTGGCTTACTTCATCTACCCGCTGCTCACCGGCATCGGCGCCTCGCTGACCGGGGTGGAACGACTGGGCTGGCGCGCCCTGCTGGTCGCGGCAACCGCCTTCGCCGGACTGGCCCTGATGCTCGGGGTCAACCTGTCCGCCCTCGCCCCGCTCGGTTTGGCCTGCGCGTTCGGGGCGGCGATTTGCCGGGTGATTTCCCTGCTCGCCACCCGGGCCTATCTGGCCGGGACCGACGCACGGCTGACGACGTGGTATGCGATGCTGCCGTCCACGGCGCTGTTTCTGCTGCTGTGGATCGGCTTCGGCGCCTGGAACCCGCCCCAGACGCCGGCCGGGTGGCTGGCTTTCGGGGTGGTCAGCCTGTGCAGCACAGTGTCCACGCTGCTGATCTATGTCTCGACCAATACGGTTGGGCCGTTCCGCACCGCCCTGGCGATGAACCTGGAACCGCTGGTGACGGCGTTGCTGAGCGTGTGGCTGCTGGGCGAAGTGCTGACCCCAGTGCAGTTGGCCGGCGCCGGCGTCATGATCGGCGCGTTGTGCGCGTTCCAGTTCGTGCGCGGACGGTAACGTACCTCCCCTGCCGCCATGGCCCAACCCTGCGACGGCCCAACCCTGCGACCGCCCGGGCCTGCGACGAGACCGTCCAGAACCTGGGGGTGAACAGAAGCTGCACGAGATCTCGGTGTGAGGGACAATATCATCATGGTGGCCGGGGTCGGCACAATTCGACTGCGTGCCCGTG
>JAYUEJ010000412.1:0-1666 GCA_043739265.1 Rhodopila sp.
GGCGTGACCTGCAGTGCCACCGCCCAGGGCTGGATCGCCGCTTGCGCCAGTCGGCTGGCAGACATCGTCACGGCCATCGTCGCGCCGAGGATCGCCGCGACCAGCAGCGCGGTGAACGTGACGAACAAGGTGGACGCCAGCGCCTGCAGCAGGCCCAGCGGGTCAGCCGCGAAGGCGCCCAGGATGGCGATCGGGCCGGGCAGCAGATAGACCGGCACCTCGGCGATCCGCACCGCGGCCTCCCACAGCGCCAAAGCGAGCAAGCCGAAGACGGCGGGTGCCCATTTCATCGCCCATTCTTTCATCGGCCACTCTTTCATCGCCCAGTCTTTCATCGCCCAGTCTTTCATCGAAGCGCTTCGCCCATGCCGCGGGCGACTTCGGCGACCAGGGCGGCGTAGGCCGGGTCCAGGCGGGTTTCGGACGCTGATGTCAGGTGGGAGGCGATTTCGCGGTCTATGCGGCCGGGGCGGGGGGTCATCAGCACGATCCGGCGGGCCAGAAACGCGGCCTCGTAGATGGAGTGGGTGACGAACACCACGGTGCAGCCGGCCTGGTGCCAAACGTCCAGCAGGTCGGCTTGCAGCTTGTGGCGGGTGAACTCGTCCAGTGCGGCGAAGGGTTCATCCATCAGCAGCAGGCGCGGCCTGGTGACCAACGCCCGGGCGATCGATACGCGCATCCGCATGCCGCCGGAGAGCTGGTTCGGGCGGGCTCTTTCGAACCCGGTAAGGCCGACGCCGTGCAGCGCGGCCTGGACTCGGGGCATCGCGGTATCGCGGGTCAGGCCGCGCAGGCGGAGCGGAAGGAACACGTTGTCCTCGGCCGTAGCCCATGGCAGCAGGGTGGCATCCTGGAACACGTAGCCGATGTCACCGGGGGCGGGTGGCCCGCCGTCCCACTCCAGCCGGCCGTGATCGGGTTGGTCCAATCCGGCGATCAGCCGCAGCAGGGTCGATTTGCCGCAGCCGGAGGGACCGAGCAGGGCGACGAAATCCGATTTTTCCAGGCGCAGGGAGGCGTCGCGCAGGGCCTCGATCCCGCCTGGAAAGCTGCGGCCGACGTGGCTGACCGTCAGCACCGGGAACGCCGGTGCGTGGGTGGCCTTGATGGCAGAGCGCGGGCGCGACTCAACGCTTCAGGTCCATCCCGACTTTCTGGTTCACGAAGCGCAACGTATAGGCTTTGGTGATGTCCAGGCCCTTCGGATACAGGCCGGCTTCCGAAGTGGTCTGGTAGAATTCCGCCCATCGTTCCGCACTCATCGCACCAATCCCGAGCGTCAGGGCGTCGCCGGAGTCCAGGATGCCGTGCGTCTTCATTGAACTGATCCCGTAAGCGATCAGGGCCTCGTTCATCTCTGGATTGGCCTGCATGATCAGCGCGTTGCCGGGTGCGGGGTCGTTGTAGAGATAGGAATACCAACCTTCGATCGAGGCGTCGATGAACCGCTTTACCAGATCGGGCTGCTGTTCGATCTTCTTGTCGGATGCCGCGATCATGCCGGCGTAGCCCTTGAAGCCGGTATCACCGAGCAGCAGGACCACCGGTTCGAAATCCGCGGCTTGCCTGATCGAGAAGGGTTCGGACCCCAGGTAACCTTGTTGGATCGCCGTCTTGTCCGCCAGGAACGGCGCCAGATTGAAGGTGTAGGGCCGGATCTGGC
>JAYUEJ010000413.1:0-5146 GCA_043739265.1 Rhodopila sp.
AGGCGCGCCGCCGCCAGCGCGGACACACCTTTCAGCCTGGTTCGGGTCGCGGAACTGGTCTGGATGGAACGCCGCGCGATGCGCGATGTCCTGCTGGCCTCTCTCGTCTTAAGCATCCTGACCGTGCTGCCCGCGCTGATGGTGATGACGGTGATCGACCAGGTCGTGACCCACCAGAGCCTGTCCACCCTGGTCCTGATGTCATTACTTATCGGCATCGCGATGCTGTCCGAAACAATACTTGGTCATGCCCGCCAACAATTGATCCTGGTGGTAGGCGCCCGGGTCGATGCCAGGCTCAACCTGTTTATGTTCCAACGGCTGCTTGGTCTGCCGCTGGATTATTTCGAACGCAACCAGGCCGGCACCATCTGGTCGATGACCGGGCTGCAGATCGGCAAGATCCGGGAATTTCTCACTGGCAAACTGCTGACCACCCTGCTGGACCTGGTCACCCTGGTCGTTCTTTTGCCAATTCTTTTCGTCCTGCAACCGGTGCTGTCCTGGATGGTGCTGATCGCCGCCGGCCTGATCGCCGGCATAATCGTTGCATTCATGAAACCAATGAGCCGGCGGGTAAAGCGCTTTATCGATGCTGAAACGGCAAAATCCAGCGTCATGGTCGAAACCCTGCACGGTATCCGCACGGTGAAATCCCTGGCACTGGAACCGCAACAAAAGCAGCGTTGGGACGACCGGGTCGCCGAAGCGACCCGGGCAAAGATCGCCGCCGGACGGTTCGCCAGTTTGCCGCGGATGCTGATCAACCCGATCGAAGGCTTCATGCAGCGCGGCGTCCTGCTGGTCGGAGCCTACATTACGATTACCGATCCCGGAACCGTGGCGGTCGGTGGCCTGGTCGCCTTCATGATGCTCAGCGCCCGTGTTGCCCAGCCGCTGGCCAGTCTGGCAAAGCTGATGGAAGACCTGGGTGAGGTCCGCACCGCGACCGCATTGGCCGCCTCCGTACTCAATCAGCGCCCGGAATCAGCCGACCCGGCCGCAGGCCTGCGGCCCCGCTTTCAAGGCGCCATCTCATTCAACAAGGTCTCTTACAGCTACCCCACCGCCACCAATCCGGCATTGGAAAAAATCAGCTTCGGCATCGGGCCCGGAACGGTCCTCGGTGTGGTCGGCCGCAGCGGTTCGGGCAAATCCACCGTGACCCGCCTGCTGCAGGGAATCACCCGCGACTACCAGGGCCATCTCAGCATCGACGGCATCGACCTGCGTGACATCAACCTGGCGCATCTGCGGCGCAACCTGGGCGTCGTCCTGCAGGAGAACTTCCTGTTCCGCGGCACGATTTCCGAAAATATCCTGGCTGGCCGTCCCGGCCTGACCCTGTCCGACGCCGTCCATGCCGCCAGGCTCGCGGGTGCGGCGGAGTTCATCGAGCGGCTGCCGAACGGCTACGAAACGATCGTCGAGGAAGGCTCCCCCAACCTGTCCGGCGGTCAGCGCCAGCGGTTGGCAATCGCCCGCGCCCTGGTGCATGACCCGCGCATCCTGATCCTGGATGAAGCCACCAGCGCGCTCGATCCCGAAAGCGAGGCCCTGGTGAATGCCAACCTCGCGCACATGGCACGGGGCCGCACCATGGTGATCGTTTCTCACCGGCTGTCCTCGCTGACGGATTGCGATGCCATACTGGTGCTCGATCAAGGCCGCGTGCTGGATCTTGCGCCGCACCGCGACCTGATTGTTCGCTGCCCGGTTTATCAGCAGCTTTGGCACCAGCAGAATCGCCACCTGATCGCTGCCGCCCAGTAAAACCCCGAATAAGGAGTTTTCGACATGTCCATTACCATAGACAACACACGCACCTTGCTTGAATTCCAGTCGCCGACCGCCGCCGTCATAGCCGACCCTATCCCGCTCGGTGGTCGCCTGACGATTTGGGTCATCGCCGCGGCGATCCTGTCGTCCGTCGGCGTCATGGGCTTTTACTCGGTCGATCGCGTCGTCGCCGTCCCCGGAAAAGTCGTTGCAACAATACCCAATATGGTGGTGCAGCCGCTGGAAACCTCGATCGTGCGTCAGATCAATGTCCGGGAAGGCCAGGTGGTGCATGAAGGCGACCGATTGGCAATGTTGGATCCAACCTTTGTCGCCGCCGATGCAGGCTCCCTCGATACGCAGGTAACCAGCCTGCAAGCCGAGGTGGACCGGCTGGACGCCGAGGCCAACGCCCGGTCCTACCTTGGGAACGGCAGCCCCGCCAGCCAGTTGCAGGCGATGATCTTCGCCCAAAAACACGCAGAACGCACCGCCCGGATCAAATCGTACCATCAACGTATCGACAGCGCCGGGTTCAAGGTCGCCCAAACCGTCAGCGACATCACCAGCTTCGCCGAGGAATATCGCACCGCGCAAACGAAAGAAGACATGCGCAAGCAACTGGAGCAATTGCGGATCGGCAGCAAGCTGAACACGCTCGATGCTGGTTCACAACGGGCCGAGGCCAACCGCTCCCTGCAAGCATCCATCGCCGGCAATGCGGCGGCAAAGAGCGATTTGGACGGGCTGATCGCCGAACGCGACGCATATTTGCAGCAGCTCAAGGGTGAGACGGCCCAACAA
Organism: Rhodopila sp.; assembly: GCA_043739265.1. Classification (GTDB taxonomy): domain Bacteria; phylum Pseudomonadota; class Alphaproteobacteria; order Acetobacterales; family Acetobacteraceae; genus Rhodopila. The sequence continues at coordinate 2,584 of JAYUEJ010000413.1, forward strand.
TTGACCGAACAAGGGCGCAAGCTTTCGGATGCGCTGGAACAGCAGAACAAGGCGCGCCTGCGTCGCAATTTGGTCGATCTGCGCGCCGATCGTGACGCGGTCGTGCTGAATGTCGCGAAGATCTCGGTGGGATCGGTTGTTCAGTCGGGTGACGAATTGATCACGCTGGTGCCGACAGACGCGCCCCTGGCGATCGAGGCCAGCATCCCTGCCCGCGACGCCGGCTTCGTCCAGGCTGGCAACCTGGCGGTGATCAAGTTCGATACCTTTCCATACACGACTTACGGATTTGCGACCGGCACACTGCAAACCGTCAGTGCCGACAGTTTCTCCAGTCCGCAGGCCGGCCGCGACCGGCCCGGCCGGCCGGCACTGTCGCAGCCCGAGGCGAACAGCGGTGCGGCCTTTTTCCGGGCGGGCCTGTCGATGGATGAAATGAAGCTGCATAACCTGCCGGCCGGGTTTCGTATGACACCGGGCATGCCGGTGACCGCAGACATCAAGGTGGGACGGCGCACGGTGCTGGCTTATCTGCTGTCGCGGATCGTGCCGACACTGACCGAGGGTATGCGCGAACCTTGAGGCGACCAGCGGCTTCCACGTCACGCGTCAGGAGGGCGGGGCAGGTCCGGATGACCGCCGGTCCCTAACCGCCCGTTCCCCTGACCGGCACCAAACCGGCCAACTGTTCCACCTGCACGATCGGATGCACCAGCAGCGGTTCCGTTCTTCCCCGCAACGTCGCTTCCGTTGCCGGAAACGCATTGGATGCCAGACCCGCCATCCGCCACACGTCATGCGAAATAACCGCTTGTGCATTAAATTCCTTGCATAATTCATCCAATCGGGCGGCTACGTTCGCGGCATCTCCCAGGGTGGTGAATGTACGCATCGTGCCGAATCCAATTTCGCCCACGACCGCCTTGCCGCAATGGACTCCGACCCCGAAGCGGACGCCTTCCCCGGTTTCGGCTATCAATACATCGTTCAGCGCAGCAACGTTCTGTCCGATCGCCATGACCGCCGACACCGCCTGACGGCATGCGTCCTCGGGTTCGCATCGCAGCCCGAAGGTCGCCATCAGCCCGTCGCCGAGGAAGTGGTTCACCCGCCCGCCGCTTGTCTCGACCGCCGCGCCGGCCGCGGTGACGAAGCGGTCCACGACAAAAACCGCGTCGAATGGCAGTCGGGTTTCGACCAGGCGGGTGGAGTTCCGCATATCGACCATCAGCACCACGATAAAGCGTTCCTCGCCGGGCATCGGCCACTCCCGCAGGCGCAACGCCGCCGTTGACCAATTCGACGGGAGCAAAGGGACGACGGTGACGTCGCCCGACGGCCGCGACTGGCACGCCAGGCGCACCCCGGGTCCCACCTTAACCCGCTGCAGCACGGCCAGTTCGCCCTCGGACGGCCCGGGGATCAGCGCGGCCCCGACGATGATCCGTATGCGACAGGTGGAGCAGCGGCCACGACCGCCGCAGATGCTGGCATGCGGGAAGCGTGCGCTGCGGCTTGCCTCCAGCACGGTGAAGCCGACCGGCACGCGCACCGATCGTCCGTCGGGGTAGGTCACCCGAATAGCCGCACCGCGCCATTCCCGCCAGATGCGAAGCAGCCGTGCCGACAGCACGAACGCCAGCAAGGCAGCCGCGGCCCTTAGGCTGTCGTCCCGCCAGACCACCAGTTGGCGATTCTGCGCCGGGGTGCCGACCTGCCACGCAGCGAGGTTGGCGGCACGCCACGCCTGGTCCTGAGCCAGCGTCAACATCGTGCGGCCGCCCTGGAAGAAGCCCAGCAGCGCCAGAACCGGCAGCAGGACAGCGCCGCAGAACAGGTATGGCATCCATCGGCGGAACATTGGTTTCAGGCGCAACCACTGGTACAAGCCGATGCAGCCGTGAATCCACGCGACAATCAGCACCGTCACCTGCAGCACCCCCATCCGCGGTGCGCCGACCCAGAACGAATACAGTTCTTGTGCGTATCCTTTCTCGGTGGCGTACACCGCCAGCGAGATACGCGTTGCAAACAAATGGTTCATGAGCAGGAATGGGATGCTGAGGCCGAGTACGAGTTGAACGATTTCGACAGGGGTCCAGCCGAAATGGCGCCGCTCGTAGAACGCCCACAATCCTAAACAGTAATGAGTCAGCATCGCCAGGTATAGCAACGCGGTGCCGATGACCCCCTGCCATATCCACTTCTGGACAGTCAGCCCAGCCTCCATCACCGGGATCGATATGTTGCCCAGGGAATGATCCAGAAGATGGGTCGCGACATAGGTGAACAGCGTCAGGCCAGTCACCAGCCGTAGTTTCCGCACCCACAGCAGGTTCGGCGGGCGGGTCATCCGGATCAGTGCAGCGACGGCAACGCCCGGGCGTCGGTGATCACCATCCGGCCGCTGTCCTTCGACAGCACACCGTCTTCCTCCCATTGCCGGATTTGCCGGTTTACCTTCTCCCGCGATGCGCCAACCAGCGTACTCAGGTCCTTTTGCGACAGCCTGACTTCGATGCGCGTCCCGGCGCGAACCGGCACGCCGTAATCGGCGGCCAGC
>JAYUEJ010000414.1:0-1665 GCA_043739265.1 Rhodopila sp.
ATCGATGTCGAACTGGATGACGATGGAGCTATTGCCGATCGACGAGGTCGAGGTGATCTCCGTCACCCCGGCGATTTCCCCCAGACGGCGTTCCAGCGGGGCGGCGATGGAGTTGGCCATGGTCTCCGGATCGGCTCCCGGCCGAGCGGCGATCACCACGATGGTCGGGATATCCACGCTCGGCAGGGCGGCAACCGGCAGGAACCGGTAAGCGACGATCCCGGACAGCATCAGGCCGATCGCCAGCAGGATCGTGGCGACCGGGCGAGCGATGAACACGGCTGAAAAGCCCATTGCCTAGGCCGCCCCAACGCGGACGTGACCACCGCGATGGAACCCCGGGCGGACGGTATCGTTACGCCTGTCATCACCGCATAAGAGGGTCCGATGCGTATTTCGTTGTTGATCGCTGCCTGCGCGCTGTCTTTGTTGGGCCTGACCGCCTGTCACCAGGAAGGCCCGGGCGAGCGGGCCGGCAAGAATCTCGACCACGCCGGACAAAGTGTGCGCGACACGCTGGACCCGCCGCGCGGTCCGGTCCAATCGGCTGGGCGCAAGCTGGATCGGACGTTGGGGAACTAACACCAGTCGGCGTTGACATTGACGTAGCGACATCGGAATTCCGTCATGGCCCGGCTTGTCCGCATTGGCATCAACATGAGCGGTCGGCAGAGAACATTTTTCCCTTGGGCAAGGCTTTATTCTCCCCGTCATGCCCGGGCCATGACAGTGCAGAGCGATACTCGAACTCCACGCCGGTTCGAAGAACGGGCGAGCAATCGTACTTCCGCGAAGTAGCAATTGGTAGAGCGGCGCAAGGAACGTTTCAGTCATAGTGGCTCACCTACTCTGCCACCATCGGTTGAATTAAATCTGGGCCAGCCAACCGCAAACGCAACCGCTCGAACGCAAGATAAATCGCCGGCGTCGTGTATAGCGTCAGGAACTGCGACAGCAGCAGCCCGCCGACGATGGTAACCCCCAACGGATACCGCAGTTCCGACCCCGCACCGCGTTCCAGCACCAACGGCAAAGCGCCCAGGATCGCCGCCATCGTCGTCATCATGATCGGGCGGAACCGCAGCAGACACGCCTCCCGCATCGCGTCATGCGGCGACAGGAAGCGGGTGCGTTCGGCCTCGATGGCGAAATCGACCATCATGATGGCGTTCTTTTTCACGATCCCCATCAGCAGCACGATCCCCACCAGCGCCACCAGCGACAGGTCGATGCCGCAGATCATCAGCGCCAGCAGCGCCCCGATCCCGGCTGACGGCAGCGTGGACAGGATCGTGATCGGGTGGATCCAGCTTTCGTACAACACGCCCAGCACGATGTAGATCACCACCACCGCCGCCAGGATCAGCCACGGTTCGGCGGCCAGCGACGACTGGAACTCCGCCGCGTCGCCCGCGTAACTGCCGGTGATCGTCTCCGGCATGCCGATGTCCTTCTCCGCCCGGGCGACGGCATCGACGGCGTGACCCAGCGAGAAACCGGCCGCGATGTCGAAACTCAGCGTCACGGCGGGGAATTGTTCCTGATGCGCGATCACCAGCGGAGCGGTCACCCGCTCCACCCGCGCGAAAGCCGACAGCGGTACCTGCACGTTGTTCAGCCCGGGGACGCGCAGCAGACGCAGGCTGTTCGGGTCACTCTGCCAGA
>JAYUEJ010000415.1:0-1663 GCA_043739265.1 Rhodopila sp.
CCCCCCCTGCGTACCATGCCGCCTACATAACAAGCAGGCGGACATGACGAGTTCAGTAACGTCCAATCCGCCCGACTTCAGCTGCCTCGGCCCTGGTTCGAACGGCGCGCCGATGCCCTGAATTCGCCGGATTGCCGCATCTCCGACCAAGGCAATCGGGTGAATAACCAAAGGAGCAACGCCAGGTCGCGCAGACGCGAAAAAGGACCGCCAAGATGTCAGTTGGACACCATATTGGCGGTTCGGATGGCTGATCGTAACCGGAAGCGTCGGGCAATTCGAACACAAGCACGGTGTCTTGGCGGTTCTTGGGCGCCTCGGCGCCTTGGCGTTGCCCTTTTTATTATTCACCCGATTACCCTGCATCTGCGCCCGCCTCGTATTGACAACCGACGCCATGGAACCGACCTACCTTGAACGACGGGCGGCGATCGAGATCCCGGCTTCGCTTCTGACCATAAGACCCGCGCACTCGACGCGCAGGAGACCGACTTTGGACCAAATGACCAGCCTGCTCAGCCCGACGAAATTTCGCGATCCATTGGTGACCGCGAAGGGAGAAACGCGGGCCACCGTTGCGCTGCGGGCGTTGGAGACGCTGTGGTTCAACACCGGAACGCTGTGCAACCTGACCTGCCGGAACTGCTATATCGAATCGTCGCCGCGCAACGACCGTCTGGCCTACCTGACGGTGGCCGAGGTCGAAACATACCTGGATGAAATCGCGCGTGACGGACTGCCGACGAAACTGATCGGTTTCACCGGCGGCGAACCGTTCATGAACCCCGACATCGTGGCAATGCTGGAAGCAGTTTTGTCGCGCGGTTTCGACGCCCTGGTCCTGACCAACGCGATGAAGCCGCTGCGCAAGCTGCGGCCCGAGATGCTGGCGTTGCGGCAGCGGTATGGCGACAGGCTGACCATTCGCGTCTCGATCGATCATCACGACCCGGCGATTCATGAGCAGGAGCGCGGGCGGCGAAGCTGGGCACCCGCACTGGATGGTCTGGTCTGGCTGGCGCGCAACGGCTTCAGACTGGATGTCGCCGGACGGCGCTACACCGGTGAAACCGAACAATCGTTGCGCGCGGGGTTTGCCGCCCTGTTCGCGACGCATGGCATTCCGGTGGACGCGCACGATCCGGTGCGGCTGATGCTGTTTCCGGAGATGGAGCCGGAACGGGACGTGCCGGAGATCACCACCGCCTGCTGGGGTATCCTGCATAAATCACCTGACGACGTGATGTGTGCCGGCGCCCGCATGGTGGTGAAGCGAAACGATGCCGCGAAACCCGTCGTGCTGGCCTGCACCCTGCTGGCCTATGATCCGCGTTTCGAAATGGGAACAACCTTGGCCGAGGCCGCCGCACCGGTGTCGCTCAACCATCCGTTCTGCGCCTCATTTTGTGTTCTCGGGGGCGCGTCCTGTAGCCGCTGAGCGAGTTCGGCGCTGAAACGTTCGGCGCCCTCCGGGTTCAGATGGCAGAACTGGTCGCCGAACAGGCGGTTCGGCCAGTGCGGCATGATGTCGCCGGCGACGTGGAAGCGCTTGTAGCGGTGTTCGTAACCGGACAGATAGGCCGCGAATTGGGCCCGCACGGCGGGATTGACCTGAGCCCAGGTGGCCTCGTTCACCGGCATGGCCACGAACATTGCCTCGATG
>JAYUEJ010000416.1:0-1660 GCA_043739265.1 Rhodopila sp.
CGTCGATGTTCACTACCTGCATGTGCCGGGGAAGGGGCCGTCGCCGACTCCGCTGCTGCTGATGCATGGCTGGCCCGGGTCGGTGTTCGAATTCATCGACCTTATCCCCCGGCTGACCGATCCGGCCCGTTTCGGTGGCGATCCGGCGGATGCGTTTACCGTTATCGCGCCATCGCTTCCGGGGTTCGGGCTGTCATTCGCGGCAGGGCAAAAGCGTTTCAGTATAGAGGAAATCGCCGCCTGCTTCGCCTCGTTGATGACGGACGTTCTGGGCTACAAACGGTACGCGGCCCAAGGCGGCGATTTCGGGGCGTTCGTCGCGTCCCGGCTGGGCCACTCCCATGCGGACAATGTGATCGGGATTCACATCAACCTGCTGACCATCCAGCGTGACAGGCCGCCGCCGGCCAACCCGACCGACGACGAGCGTGTGTATTTCGCCGATCTCGCGGCGTGGTTGAAAGAGGAAACCGGCTATCAGGGGATTCAGGGGACCAAACCGCAAACCCTGGCCTACGGACTGACGGATTCACCCGCCGGACTGGCCGCCTGGATCGCGGAGAAGTTCCGGACCTGGACCGACTGCAATGGCGATCCGGAGTCGGTGATCAGCCGCGATCATCTGCTGGCGAATATTTCACTATACTGGTTTACCGGCGCGATCGGGTCGTCGTTCTGGCCATATTATGCGCGGATGCACGGCCAGTGGCCGATCCCCAGCGGCGAAACCGTCAATGTACCCACCGGCTACTGCGCGTTTCCAAAAGAAATTATCCGCCCGCCACGCTCGGTCGCGGAGCGGATGTACACCAATATCCAACGCTGGACAGAGATGCCGCGTGGTGGGCATTTCGCGGCGATGGAGCAGCCGGACGCTTTGGCCGACGAAATCCGGGCGTTTTTTCGCGGGTTGCGATAGGCAAGAATAAGGGGACCGTTGCAGCAATGCCGCAGCGGTCCTTTGGGATTGGCGAACGGGGCCGGCCCGCCGCGTCCGGGTTGTCATTCCCAAAGGCACGGGGAGCGCGCATGGTGACCCAAATATAACTGGGATTCCATCATGAGGGTCATGACAACCGGACTACTCCTGCTCGGCGCGATGGCACTTGCTGCCTCCGCGTCCGCGCAAACCACGCCAACTCCACCAGCAACAGCCCGAACAGTGGTCGCCGCGACCAAACTGCCGAGCGTAACGAATGTGCCGCTGCATTTCAAAGTCGTGAGTGTGGCTCTGGCGGCGGGCGCGGCGGGCAGCGTGTCGGCGGCCAACGGCATCCTCTACCAGGTATCAGGATCGACCGAGATTTCGCTCGGTGGCGAGGCCAAAATGATCAGTGCCGGGGAGGGGGTGTTCATCGCCGAGGGGAAGACGGCGATGTTGAAGGCCGGCAGCGGAGGGCCATCGACCTTCCTCCACTTCCTGCTTGTTCCGGCCATGGATTTGGATCGGCCCGCCGAGACGGCGCCTGCCGGCGTGAAAGAATTATATCGCACAGCTTCACCGATTTCCGACCTGAAGCCGGGCGGTTATGACCTCAATCTGACGCGGATTACATTTCCGGCGCAGATGCAAGCCAACCCGCCGCATCATCGGTCAGGGGCGGCGGTTTACTACATCATCTCTGGTACGGGGGCCAACACGGTGGACGGCCAGACAGCC
>JAYUEJ010000417.1:0-1659 GCA_043739265.1 Rhodopila sp.
GACGCTGGCCGGGGAAACCGTGCAGGGTATCGGCTATTCGAACGACATTGCCGGTGGCTTCGCGCAATACATGCCGCTTGCGGATCGGATGTTATTACCCGTTCCGAACGGTCTGCCGGCGGATAGGGCCGCGTTGACCGAACCGCTGGCGGTGGGCTGGCATGCCGTGCAGCACGCTCGGTTGGCGCCGGATGACGTGCCGCTGGTGGTTGGCTGCGGCCCGGTCGGGCTGGCGGTGATCGCCAGTCTGGCGATCAAGGCTGTGCATCCCATCATCGCCGCCGATTTCTCCCCGGCGCGGCGGGCGCTGGCGCTGAAGATGGGCGCCGACATCGTGATCGATCCGGCCGAGGTGTCGCCCTACGAAACCTGGCGGCAGACCGCGACACCGGATGGTTTCGACGGCAGCCGCTATGCGCAGCTGTTCGGGCTGGGGCCAAGAATGCGGCCGGCGGTGATCTTCGAATGTGTGGGCGTGCCCGGTGTGATCCAGCAGGTCATGGAGGGCGCGCCGCCATCCGCCCGCATCGTCGTGGTCGGCGTCTGCATGGAAACCGACCGGATCGAGCCCTTCTTCGGCATCGTCAAGCAACTGAACGTTCAATTTGTACTGGCCTATACAGCACAAGAATTCGCCGAAAGCCTGCATTACATAGCGGAAGGGGTCGTTGATGTGTCGCCTCTGGTGACCGGCACCGTGGGTTTGGATGGCGTAAGTGGCGCGTTCGCGGAACTGGCAAACCCTGAAAAGCACGCCAAGGTCATGGTCGATCCCTGGGCGTAAAGGGAATCGGCCGGGGAAGCAACGGATTCCATTTTGGTCATGACACGTCACCCCCGGCCATAACGGATACCGCCAGGTCGGGCCGGCCAAATTGAGAATCGCTGCCTTGGGTCGGACGTGACAGGCCGGCAAAGTGCGCCCAGTCTGGGTGAACCGGAACGGCGGCAGGAGCAGCCATATGGACACGATCGCCGAAGAGACGCGCTTACCCGTGGATATCGACGCGCAACCCCTGGTGCAGGCCGCCGCTGCCCTGCAGCCGATACTCCGCGATTATCAGGAGAAGATCGAGCGCGAGCAGCGTCTGCCGATCGGCCTGGTCGAACAGTTGCGCGAAGCCGGCTTCTATCGAATGGTCATCCCGCGCGCCCTGGGCGGCCTGCAGGTCGATCCGCTGACCTATCTCCGCGTCGTGGAGCTTCTGGCCGAGGGCGTCGGTTCGGTTGGCTGGAACATCGCCAACAACAGCATCGGCCAACTCGTCACGCTCGGTTTGCCGGATGACGGCGTGCATGAGATCCACGGGCCAGGACCTTCTGTCATCGCCGGCACCGCCGTGCAGGGGGGCGGGCAGGCGGTGCCGGTCGAGGGTGGCTATCGCGTCAACGGGCGCTGGACATTCGGCAGCGGATGTCAGGAGAGCGCCTGGATGCTGGGAAGCTTCCAGGTTCTGGACGGGGAGCAACCGCGCCGCCGCCCGGACGGTGGCTTGCTGTATTGGCGCGGCGTCTTTCCACGGGCCGAAGCGAAGATCGTGCCGGGAAGCTGGGATGTCGCCGGACTGCGCGGGACCGGCAGCTTCGACTGGACGGTGGAGAACGTCTTCCTGCCGGAGCGGCGGACGATGGTTCATGCCGGCGTCCCGCTGGACAACC
>JAYUEJ010000418.1:0-15405 GCA_043739265.1 Rhodopila sp.
GTTCAAACATATGCGACAGCGGCAGGAACGACAGGAACACGTCTTCCGGATACACCTCGTAGGCCGACAGCCCTGGGGCCGGCGACCCCTGGCGGGATCGAAGGGCGGCGCCCTTGTTCTACGAGCCGACTAACACCGCCGAGGCTGCGGCGCGAAATCCTTCATCTTGGCGTTCATGGTAAAGTCGCCGAAATTCATCTTCATGTCGTCGGCAACGCCATTTTCCCAATACCGCATCTTAACCTGATACGTTGGCGTCATGGCGGCGGCGGCGTGGTCGAAGAACGCGATGTTGACCCGCGTGCTGGGCAACGGCGCCAGCACCGGCCACTTGCCCGGCATCGGCTGCTTCCAGTCCAGCACCACGACAAAGCTGTCCTCGACGCCGTTTTCATCGGTGCCGTCGAACAGCGGCAAAGTGACAAAATGCTTCTTGTCGCGCGCCGCGGCGATGATCGCGGCGGTGTGCGCCATCGGGAACACCGTGCCGGCCGGCAATACGCTGACGCTGTCATGCGGCATCGCGTAGTGCGCCGAACCGGAGCCGCCGGCTTTCTGCAAGGTCGCCTCGCCGTCGGTCTGGCTGGTCACCGCGGTCTCGGTGGTCTGGCGCATATGGTAGCGGAACTTCAAGCCGTCCTTGGATTCCCAGGTGGCATAGTCCGACGCCATCTCGATGTCCTGGCCATCCGCATTGGTGATCGTCATGCGCAGCCGCTGGCGCACCGCCCAGCCGTCGCAGGCATCCGTCACCTCATATCCCATGGTGCCGCGGGCGGCGATCACATCGTTGCCCTTGGCCGTATCCAGCGTCAGCGTGTAAAGCGCCTTATGCGCCAGCATCGCGCCGGGCGGTTGCACCACGGGTGGTGCCGGAGCACTGGCGGCGGCGGCGGGATGCGCCGAGACCGTCGCGGTCAGGACGAGCGCACCGAGAACGGCGGAAAAACGCATGAAGGACTCCGCTGGAAGAATCGGCTCGGGTGACCGGGGCAGGATAGGCAAGGCAAACACATCGCGCCACCGTTTAAGGCTGGTGTGGGACCGCCTCAGCTACCCGTGACCTTGGGCCTGGCGGGTGGAAGGTCGATCTTCAGCGACAGTTCCTTCAACCGAGCGGGGGGGATTTCGGCGGGGGCACCCATCATGAGGTCCTCGCCTTGCTGGTTCAGCGGGAACAGGATGACCTCGCGAATATTGGGTTCGTCGGCCAGCAGCATCACCATGCGGTCGATGCCGGGTGCCGACCCGCCATGCGGCGGAGCGCCGTAGCGGAACGCATTCAACATGCCACCAAAGCGCGCTTCGACATCGGCCTCGGTGTAACCCGCGATCTGGAACGCCCGGATCATGATGTCCGGGCGATGGTTGCGGATGGCGCCCGAGGACAGCTCGATCCCATTGCAGATGATGTCGTATTGGAAGGCTTTGATGGTCAGCGGGTCCTGCGTATTCAGCGCCTCCAGCTCACCTTGCGGCATGCTGAACGGGTTGTGGCTGAAATCGACCAGTCCGGTTTCCTCGTTCAGTTCGAACATCGGGAAGTCGGTGACCCAGCAGAACCTGAACACGCCCTTTTCCAGCAAACCGAGTTCGTCGCACAGGCGTGTCCGAACCGCCCCGGCAAATTTTGCCGACACGTCCTTCTTGCCGCCGACGAAGAACACCGCGTCGCCCGGCTTCAGGCCGCATGCAAGACGGATCGCCTCGGCGCGGTCGGCTTCCAGGTTGCGCGCGATCGGGCCTTTCGGGCCGTCCGCGTCAAAGGTGATGTAACCCAGCCCGCCCTGGCCCTCGGCCTTCGCCCAGTCGTTGAGCTTATCGAAGAAGCTGCGGGGATTGCTCCCGGCGCCCGGCGCCGGAATCGCCCGCACGATCCCGCCGGACGCCGCAATCCGGGCAAACAGCCCAAAGCCCGACCCGGCGTACTGTTCGGTGACGTCGGCGATGCGGATCGGGTTGCGCAGGTCCGGCTTGTCGGAACCGAATTCCAGCATCGACTGGTCGTACGGAATGCGCGGAAACGGCGGTTTGGTCACCGTCCGCCCGTCGGCGAATTCCTCGAATACGCCGGCGATGACCGGTTCAATTGTATTGAAAACATCTTCTTGCGTGACGTAGCTCATCTCAAAATCGAGCTGGTAGAATTCACCCGGCGACCGGTCGGCCCGCGATGCCTCATCCCGGAAGCAGGGAGCGATTTGAAAATACCGGTCGAACCCGGCGACCATCAGCAACTGCTTGAACTGCTGCGGCGCCTGCGGCAGGGCGTAGAACTTGCCGGCATGCACCCGCGACGGCACCAGGAAGTCGCGCGCACCCTCGGGCGAAGACGCCGTCAGGATCGGTGTTTGGTACTCCAGGAACCCCTGCTCGATCATGCGCCGCCGAACTGACGTGATAACGTTCGACCGCAAGATCATGTTTTTGTGCAGCTTCTCCCGCCGCAGGTCGATGAAGCGGTATTTAAGGCGGATGTCCTCGGGGAACTTTTCGTCGCCGGCCACCTGCATCGGCAGCACCTCGGCGGCGGATTGCACGGTCATTTCGGCAACGCTGAGTTCGATTTCGCCGGTGGGCTGGCGAGGGTTGATGGTGCCGGCTTCGCGCATCACCACCTGGCCGGTGACGGTGATGACACTTTCCGGCCGCACCGAATCGATGGCGGCGAAGGCAGGCGAGCCAGCGGCGAACACGCACTGGGTCAGGCCGTAATGGTCGCGCAGGTCGATGAACAGCAGGCCGCCATGGTCGCGCTTGGCATGCACCCAGCCTGACAGGCGGGCGGTTTTTGCCGAATCCGGGCTGGCATCGGCGGCGCGGAGGGCGCCACATGTGTGGGTGCGATAGGCGTGCATGGTCGTGTTATCCCGTGGAAATTCGGCCGCTTATCCGGCAGCCCTGTCAGGGGCGGACACAAGCCTTGGTGGGTTGGGGGAGTCAAGCGGCGATGGCGCGGCGTCTCAGTCCTGGTGCCAGGTCGCCCCGGAGCGGGCGCGTGATCTGGTTCGGCGGTTTCTCCCGTGCCATTCGTCTCGACCGTCGGAGGTTCGGTTTGGTGATTCAGCGAACAATTATGGTCCCGGCTAATGGAGGGCGCACTTACCCTTAACTTTTTGCCCGCGACCATGACAGACTCGTCTCAACGTGTCAGGTCCGGTGACGCAGAATCCGGTTGCCGGGGGGCGGAGCCAGCGTCAATAGCCTGTCGCAGGAAGACGTGACTCGCATCCAAAATGCCTCGGATCGGACTCGCATCCCGATCACCTTGGTCGGAAGTCGAGCGAGCGGTACTTCGGGTCCAATGTCGGACTACGATTACGTGCTGATTGGGGGTACTGCGCGAGCCAGCCGCAGCCTGATAAGTTCCTTGCCAGCCGAGCCGAGCGGTCTCGGAGAGCCGCGCAACCACGATTTCCATCCGGAACCGGTTGACACGACACGACCCTGCATCGCCTTTACGCCAAGAGGTTTATGATGGACGGCATCGCAAAACTGCTCACCGATCCGACCAACTACGCGGTCGTGCAACTGCCGGGACGGCAGTTCCCCGGCGTTGTGTTTCAGGGCGATAGTATCCATGCCCTGATCGGCCAAATACAAAACGCGCTGGCCGCGGCCCAAAAGCACGCCGACGACGAATTGAACGCGGAATTGGAAGACGCGTTGGAATTGCTGTCCGGCGCCCAAAACAAGCTGAAATTGGTGTGCGAACGCGAAGGCGTGGCCCTGCCCTGGCCAGCCTCAAAATAGCTCAGCCATTCTCGACGAATCCGGCGCGGGCGGTCACACTGCCACCGGGCGAAGCGTGCGTGCCTGATCAGGAGCATCCTGTGGATGCGTTTCGAACCACAGCGCATCGGCGCACAGATCGATCTCACCCGGCCATTCCAGGTTGCGTCCACGTTCCCCGATTCGGACCTGTGCGAAAAACGCCGGATCGCTAAATGCCGCGAGAACGCCGGTCCCGGCCAAATGCCGCAAACTGTTAACAGTGGTTTCGCCATTGGCCCATGTCAGGGTCACGTTGTTTGCCGCCGGATCGGCGACGGCGCCCACGATGATAGTCTCAGGCACAGGCGGCATCTTCAAATCCTTTTCGGCGCCTCGCTGGCCTGTTACCTGATCCAGTTCAGCGCCAACGCGCCCCGGCCAGGATTCGGCGCAATTTTGCCTGAGGCAGCGACCCTCGGATCACACTGGGGTCACCTATCGCCAACAAAATTTTGTCGCATCCGAGCGTGGCAGGCAAATGCGGTGGCGAGTGGTCGTTGTAGAACATCAGGATTTTGACCCCGTCCACGATCGCGATCGTCGGCTCAATGCGCCTTTCCGTGGTCGAAGTCATCCTTGGCCTGAGATGCTACCACTGCCCCCAACCCATCACAATTTCGGCGCTTGCATTCCGCGCCGCCACACCCAAACATCCATCTTATGCTCGCCTCCGACTCCGGTTTCGCCGCACGCGTCAAGGCCGTCCTGGGCCCGACGAACACCGGCAAAACCCATTTGGCGATCGAGCGCCTGCTCGCCCATTCCTCCGGCATCATCGGCTTTCCGTTAAGGCTCCTGGCGCGCGAGAACTACGACCGCATGGTGGCGATCAAGGGCGCCCGCCACGTCGCCCTGATCACCGGCGAAGAGAAGATCATCCCCCCAGACGCGCGCTGGTTCTCCTGCACCGTCGAAGCCATGCCGCTCGACCGGCGCACGGAATTCGTCGCCGTGGACGAAATCCAGCTTTGTGCCGACCCCGACCGGGGCCACGTCTTCACCGACCGGCTACTGCACGCGCGCGGCATGGTCGAAACCATGTTTCTGGGTGCCGAGACCATCGCGCCGCTTATTCGCTACCTGGTCCCCACCGCCCATATCGAAACCCGCCCCCGTCTGTCGCAACTCACCTACGCCGGCCCCGCCAAACTGGTCCGCCTACCGCCCCGCACCGCCGTCGTCGCTTTCAGCGCGCAGGAAATCTACGCGCTCGCGGAATTGATCCGTCGCCGTAAAGGCGGCTGCGCGGTCGTGATGGGCCGCCTGTCGCCCCGCACCCGCAACGCTCAGGTCGCCCTGTATCAGGCCCGCGAGGTCGATTTCCTCGTCGCCACCGACGCCATCGGCATGGGCCTGAACATGAACGTCGATCATGTCGCGTTCGCCGGCCTCGGCAAATTCGACGGCCATCGCCCCCGCCGCCTGACCGCGTCCGAGGTCGCTCAGATCGCCGGACGCGCCGGACGCGGCATGCGCGACGGCACATTCGGCACCACCACCGAATGCAAACCGATTCCGGATGAGGTCGTCGCGGCGGTAGAAGCCCACAGGTTCGAGTCGCTCGACATGCTGTGCTGGCGCAACAGCGACCTGGATTTTGCCTCGATCGACCGCCTGATCGACAGCCTGAATGCTCCGCCGCCGCGCCCCGGCCTGGTGCGCGGCAATGAGGCGTCCGATCTGGAAACCCTGACCGCCCTGTCGCGCGATCCCGACATCCGCAAGCTGGCGAACGGCAATCGCCGCATGCGCCTGCTCTGGGATTCCTGCCAGATCCCCGATTTCCGCAAACTGGCCGACGACACCCACGCCAAACTGTGCGCCCGCGTGTTCGGCCATGTCGCCACCGACACGCATCTGCCGACCGACTGGCTGGCGGCGCAAATCGCCGGCCTGGACCGAGCGGACGGCGACATCGACACGCTGATGCAGCGGCTGTCCGGCGTCCGCGTCTGGTCGTATATCGCCGCGCGCGCCGACTGGGTGAAGGACACCGCCCACTGGCAGGCGCGCGCGCGTGAGGTCGAGGACAAGCTCTCCGACGCCCTGCACGAAAGTCTCACCACACGCTTCGTGGATCGCCGTTCCACCCACCTGATTCGCCGGTTGGAGGAAGCCGACGGCCAGGAACTGCTGTCCGCCGTCACCCGCCTGGGGAATGTCGTGGTCGAAGGCCACGACGTCGGTCACATCGAAGGCTTCGGCTTCGTTCCCGATCCCCTGGCGGTGGGCGATGAAAAGAAACTGGTCCTGCGGGCGGCCAGACGGGCGCTGCGGGCGGAAATGCCGCGCCGGGTCGGTTTACTCGAAGCCGCCAATGACGACGCC
The DNA here is from genome assembly GCA_043739265.1 of Rhodopila sp. GTDB lineage: Bacteria > Pseudomonadota > Alphaproteobacteria > Acetobacterales > Acetobacteraceae > Rhodopila. Next base: position 6,103 of record JAYUEJ010000418.1, read on the forward strand.
TTCGCACTGACACGGGATCACCTGCTGATCTGGGACACCGTACCGGTCGCCAAACTGCTGCCCGGGTCGATCCCGCTGCGGCCCCGGGTGCAGGTGCTGGATAGCGAATTTCTCGATGGCGCGGAGCGGGAGAGGATCAGGGGCCGCCTGCAATTCTGGCTGGATGGCCAAATCAGGGCTGACCTGGCTCCGCTGTTCGCCGCGGAAACGCTGGCCCAAAACAATCCGTCCCTGCGCGGCACCCTCCATCGCCTGATGGAATCGCTCGGCCTGATCCCCGGTATGGATGAGGAAACGCTGTCGGCCGAGCTGCGCCCGCGCCTGAAGCTGTTGGGCGTTCGGTCCGGCCGCTACGCGCTGTTCATGCCGGCACTTCTGAAACCGCGACCGGCTGCGATGCGGGGTCGGCTGTGGGCGGTGCATCGCGGCGTCCCGGTGCCGGTGTTGCCAAACCCGGCGCTGGTGTCGCTCCCGTCGCAGCCGACTGGCTGGCCGGCCGGTTTCGCCGCGATGGCAGGCTGGGTAGAGGCCGGCCCGATCCTGCTGCGGCTGGACATCGCCGAAAAAATCGCCGGTGAACTGGGCTATCATGCCCGCCGAGGCCCGGCCGCGCTGCCGTCCGGACTGGCGTCCCGATTTGCCATCAAACCGGACATGCTGCCCGCGGTGCTCCGCCATCTGGGTTTTCACGTCCTGCCCGCTTCCGGCCCCAACCCTGGCACCAACCCTGGCGCCAATCCTGATCCCGACCACCAGGGGCCGCCAGCTCCGGCGATGTTGATGCCGTTGCGGCGGCGCCGCCCGGTGGCCGAGCAGCCGGCATCCATGCCAGTGTCCGCCGGCCCGTTCGCCGTGCTGGCGGCCTTGCGACAGGGAGGCGCACGATAAACGACACCGAGGATCAGGATTGGCAGCGGCTCGACAAGTGGCTGTGGTGTGCCAGGGTCATGCGCGCCCGATCTGACTGCGCCGAACTGGTGGCGGAGGGCTCAATCCGGATCAACCGCCAACCGACCGCCAAGCCGCACGCCAGGCTGCGGGTGGGGGATGTGTTGACCCTTCCGCTTCACGGTTCGGTGCGCGTGATGCGGGTCGTTAGCCTTGCTACCCGCCGCGGTCCCGCCGCCGAGGCTCGTCTGCTGTACGTCGATGACAGCGATGTGTCAGCGACATCTTGCATCGCAGCAGAATCATTGGCATATCGCGCGCCATGATGGTCGGCCCCGCGCCGTGCTTTTCCTACATTCAGGGGTTCCCCAATGACCTATGTGGTCACCGAAAGCTGCATTCGCTGCAAATTCATGGACTGCGTCGAGGTCTGTCCGGTCGATTGCTTCTACGTGGGCGAGAACATGCTCGTCATCCACCCGGACGAATGCATCGATTGCGGCGTTTGTGAACCAGAATGCCCCGCCGAAGCGATCCTGCCGGACAGCGACGACAGGGCCACCGACTGGGCGGAGCGTAACCGCGAATTCTCCTTGGCGTGGCCCAACATTACCCGCAAGGGAGAGCCGCCGGCCGACGCTGACGACTGGAAGGACAAGCCCGGCAAGGCCGCGCTTTTCTCCGCCGAACCCGGGAAGGCCTGAGGGTTCGTCGCGCGATTTTCCTGACATGCCGGGAACGGTGCAAGGTGGAAGCCGCCCAGCCAAGGGCGGCCGGCGAGGGGGCCAGCACAGTTGAGCGAGACGGCAGGGAACATGATGGGCGATCAGCAGCCAGCGGAACAGGGTTCGATCCAGGCGGCTGACCAGCCGGCATCCCAAATCCCGGCACACCAACGTCCGGCCCCCCAACGTCTGGCCTCCCAAATCCCGGCACCCCAAATCCCGGCATCAGCAAAACCTCTGCCCCCTGAGTCTCGTCCCGTTCACGTCAGGCCGCATCATAACGGCCCGCATTTGACGCCGCGCGCGATCGCCAAGGCCGAAATTTTCGTCGCCGGCGACCACGTTGTCTATCCGACGCATGGCGTCGGCAAGGTGGAACGGATCGTGGTTGAGGAAATCGCCGGCCACGAATTGGAGTTGATCCACATCACCTTCCAGGAAAACCGCATGACCCTGCGGGTGCCGGTCGCGAAGGCCCGCACCGCCGGATTGCGCAAGGTGGCAAGCCGGAAAGTGTTCGACGAAGCGTTGACCGTCCTGCGCGGCCGGCCACGCGTCAAGCGCACCATGTGGTCGCGCCGGGCGCAGGAATATGATGCGAAAATCAACTCAGGCGACCCACTGGCCATTGCCGAGGTCGTGCGCGACCTGCACCGCAACGCCGGCCAGCCGGACCAGAGCTTCTCGGAACGCCAGATCTACGAATCCGCGATGGACCGGCTGGCGGCCGAACTCGGCGCGTTGGACAACACCGACAAGATGACCGCGATCGCCAAGCTGACGGATTTCCTGAAGGCGGTATAGCCGGCGACCGCGTCCTACGACCGGCGCCTCACGGCCCATTCTGCAGATTGTCGCTGATCGCCAACTCATACCAACGCGGCGAGGGCGACTTTCGGTCCCGGGCCGGCACACCCAATTTGCCCGCCTATCGCCCCATGCCGGCTTAAACCGGTGGCTCGGCAAAGCCGAACAATGATGCGGTTCGTCAGGCGTGCCTCAAACGAGACGCGTCGGCCGCTTTGACATCCTGACATCAGGCGCGGAAAACAGCGCGTTCTCGGGGAAGGAAAACACCATGTCCACAGCATCCGCCGCACCACACTCCGTTGAGCCGGCGATCCGCTCGATCGGCTTCATCGGCCTCGGCGTGATGGGTGAGCCGATGTGCGGCCATTTGGCGCGCCGGTCGGGCATTCCGGTGCTGGCTTACGACCTGCGGCCGGAACCGTTGGCGCGACTCGGGGACCAGGCCGTGACGGCGGCATCGCTGCAAACGATCGCCGAAACCTGCGACGTGATTCTGCTGTCGCTGCCGGATGGCCGAGCGGTCGCGGCGGTGGTGGCGCAGCTTGAGCCGCATCTGCGCGCCGGACAGTGCGTCGTCGATACCAGCACGTCGTCGGTCGAACTGACCCGCCAGATCGGTACCCGCCTGACCGCGAAGGGTATCCAGTATGCCGATGCGCCGGTCGCGCGCACTCGCGAAGCGGCGTCCCGCGGGGAACTCAGCATCATGGTCGGCGCGACCGAGGCGACCTTTGTTCGGATCAGTCCGATCCTCGAGACGATGGGAACCGATGTCACGCATTGCGGTCCGGTCGGCTGCGGGCAGGTGGTTAAAATCCTCAACAACATGCTGGTGTTCCAACACTGCGGCGCCCTGGCCGAAGCGATCGCCATCGGTCGGCGCAACGGGGTGCCGGCGGATGTGCTGCTGCCCACCATGGCGTTGGGGTCCGGCGACAGCTTCGTGCTGCGCAACCACGGGACCAAGGCGATGCTGCCGGGGGTGTTCCCGGAGCGTGCGTTTTCCACCCGATACGCCATAAAGGACCTGTCCTACGCGCTGGAGATGGCGGCGGCGTCCGGCCTGGACATGGCCGCCGCGAAACTGACGATGGAGCGGCTGAAGCAGGCCGAGGCCGCCGGATACGGCGACCAGTATCATCCGGTCGTGCTGAAGGTGATCGACCCGCGATGAACATTTTCCCGGACGCCGTGCGATGGCGTGATGCCTGCGCTGGCGATGCCTCCCTGGCCGCTTGGGCCGGCCCCTGGTCCGTCTGCTTCGCGATCGCCAGCGGGGCGGATACGACTGTCTTCCGCCTGGAGGACGGCGCGGTGCAGGCGGGCGGTGGTGACCCCGCCTTTACATTGGCCGCGCCTGAGGCGATCTGGGACAAATTCCTGCAACCGATCCCGCCGCGCCATCACCACGGCATGTTCGCGATGCTCTACCGGATTCCGGAGTTCGCCATCCAGGGCGATCAGTTGGTGTTCATGCAGCATGCCCACGTCGTTCGGCGTGTGCTGGAAATTGGCAAATGGCTGTCGCTGGGCAACGCGCTGCCGGTGCCCGTCAGTTTGGCGCCCAGGGAAGGGCTGATTGGGTTACCAAAAATCCAGGGTGGCTATGTTCCTGTCACGGTGGATGATGTGGTCTATCAAATCTATTACGAGACCGCGGGTACCGGCCGCGACGTGCTGTGCATGCACACAGCCGGGTCCGATGGCCGGCAGTTCCATGGGCTGATGGCGGATAGCCGCATCACCGACGGCCACAGGCTGGTGGCGTTCGACCTGCCCTGGCACGGCAAATCGCCGCCGCCCGAGGGTGCCGTTCCCGGATCGTGGCGGTTGAACACCGATCTGTATGTCTCGCTGATCATGGGGTTCGTGGCGGCGGCGGGTCTGGATAAACCGATCGCGCTGGGGGCCTCGATGTCCGGGGAGATTTGCCTGGAACTCGCATATCGGCATCCGGAGGCGTTTGGCGGTATCGTCGCCTGCGAGGCCTGTGAGAAAATCAATCAACGGCAGACCGCCTGGGCGGCGCATCCGCGGGTCAACCAGGCGCTGTTCGTGCCGGAGTGGATCAGGGCGTTGAGTGCGCCGCAAAGCCCGGCGGAATATCAGGAGGCGATCACCTGGCACTACAGCCAGGGTGGGGCGTCGGTGTTTTATGGCGATATCGCGTTCTACTCCGGCGAATGGGATGCGCGGGAGCGGGTCGGGCAGATCGATACCAACCGGTGCCGGTTGTTTATGCTGACGGGGGAATACGATTACTCCTGCACGGTGGAACTGTCGCAGGCGACGGCTGCGAAGATACCGGGGGTGGTGTTTCGTGAGATGAAGGGGATCGGGCATTTTCCGTTCGCGGAAAATCCCCGGTTGTTCGCGGAGTATCTGCTGCCGGTGTTGGCGGAGCTTGGTTAGCGCCGGGGGCAGGAAGACATTTTCGACCGCGGCAAGTGTCTTCCTTGGCGTCATTGTCCACTTCAAGCCGCGTAACCTGCCGCCGGTCACCGTGTCCCGGGTTGCCGCCCTGAGGAAATGACAGGCGGTCCTGCATGGTTCGGCATCCCGCCCATGATCAGATTGGGTGATCACCCAGGTTTGATGGCCCCGATCTTCGAGGCATTTAGTTTGATACGGTTAGTTAATATTATGTAACCATGCAATGCGTCTTTGCGCCTGATGTCCGCCTATTTGAAGCGATTCCTCAAGGTGTGTCCCGACATTAACGAGTAGGCGGTCTATCTTACAAATTATGCGCGGAATCGGTTATGTAATGGTAGTCAACCGATTGCTCGCCGATTGAGGGAATTGGGATTTTCTAATGATAATACGAAACAGTCTTTGATGAATGCCGGTTTTTGATGCAGTGTATCATTCGGATTTTCGACAGCCTGTGTCTGTCAATGGTCTAGGATGGAATTGGGTGAATGGCCGGCTGCCGCTTTTGCGCAGGCCGACATCACGCCAACTCAGGTCACCAAATCATGAGTTATTACGGGCTGTTCTTAAAACAAATGGCGCAAGGCAGCGCTGGTTTTGGTCTGGAGATTCCATGACCGACGACCAACCCGCCCCATCGCGGTTGTTCTTGGTGGCGCCAATGATAACCGGACGTAACGGCCATGTACCGTCCGCCGAAAGCGGAGCGCTGCAAATTCAGCGTCCCGCGGGCGATGTTGCCGTTGTCAGCCAAAATGAACCGCGTCGCCTCGCGGCCTTCGTTCATGCCGACATGGTAGGCTACAGCAGTCTGATTGGTCAGGACGATACTGGAACTTATTTGCGGTTCGCCCGCCTGCGTAGCCTGCTTATCGATCCGGCACTGGAACGGTATAGTGGGACCGTCGCCAATACAGCTGGCGACTCGCTGCTCATTGAGTTCTCCAGCGTGCTTTCAGCGGTGGGCTTTGCGATCGAGGTGCAGACCCGCATACCCGAAGTTGATGACGACGATACACCCGAACGCCGCATTCGGTTTCGCATGGGGATCAATGCCGGCGACGTGATACCCGACGGCGCGAACCGGCACGGCGACAGCGTCAATATCGCGGCGAGACTGCAAAGCATCTGTCCGCCCGGCAACATCTGCGTCTCGACCGTGGTGCGCGATCACCTGCAGGACCGGCTGGGCTTGCGGTTTGAGCCGCTGGGAAGGCTCGATCTGAAAAACATCGCCCGCCCGATAGAGGCCTTTGTGGTGCGCCTCGACGGGCGAACCAGGGCGCACAAACTGAAACTTCGTCTTCGACGCGGGTGGATTGCGATCCCGGCCACCTGCGCCGGACTTGTGGTGGCCGGGTTGGTGGCGGTCTCGGTCTTGCCCCGCGACCGTCCGAGGGTGCTTGCTCCGCGCCCCGCGTCAATTCTGGTTTTGCCGTTCCGGAATGTCAGCGACGACGCTGGACAGCAATACTTTGCGGATGCGGTCAGCAGCGATGTGGCCACCGATTTGTCGCGCATTCGAGACATCGTCGTCATCTCGCCAGCCACCGCTTTTACATACAGGGGAAACTCGAACGATTTCGCTCAGATCAATCGGGAAATAGGGGTTCGTTACCTTGTTTCCGGGGTCATCACACGCATCGGTCAGCAGGTAAACACCAACATCCAACTGATCGACGCCGCCTCGGGCGTCCAGCTTTGGGGGGAACGCTTTGAAAATGACTTCCTCGATCTGGCGCAACTTGAGCAGAGAATTACTGGCCGGATTGCTGCCTCACTCAATGTTCAGTTGGTCCACGCAGAGGGGCGTCGTGCGGAGCAGGTACAAGTGCCGGATGCGCTGGAATTACGATTGCGAGCGACCAGCTTGTTTTTTCAATCCATCGCTCCCCAAAATACCATGTTGGCTCGGGATCTACTCACCCAATCGGTCCGCCTCGACCCGAATTCGGCCGAGGCGTGGGCACGCCTCGCCGAACTGATCGTGAACGACTATCTGCTTATCTGGAACAACACCGGTCGTGAACAGCTCCGCGACGCCGAAGACGCCGCACGGAAAGCTTTGTCGATCAACCCAAACCTCGCCTTGGCCCATTTCTCAAATGGTTTGATATTGCGCGCATTGGGGGAGCATCCCCTGGCGCTTGAGGCATTCACCCGCGCCATCGACCTCGATCCGAATTTTGCACTTGCCTATGCCAATAAAGCCGGAGAACTCACTCTCCTGGGCCGACCCAATGAAGCGCGGCCGCTCGTGGAAAAAGCAATCATGCTCAGCCCGCATGATCCATCGCTTGGTATTTTCTACTGGTTTATCGGCCGAGCGGAATATTATGGGGAGCGTTATGAGGAGGCGATACCATGGTTACGTAAATCGGTAGAGGCACGGCCGAATGTTTCGTTTAACCGGCTTTACCTGATCAGTGCTTATGCGCTGCACGGCGATATGGACTCAGCCAGAGCGACATTGGAGGAATTTAACCGCCGCTTTTCGCAACCGGCTTACACGCTGGAAAGGGTATTCGCTATTGAACGAACGAATCCGGTCACCGACCCGATATCTGTAGCCGCTCGCGCCAGACACCATCAGGGCCTGATCAAAGCAGGAATGGCGGAAAAATGAACACGATTAAGCCCGTAATTTCGCTCCGGTCTGTCAAGGTCTCGACAAAGTGCGTTCAATAGACCGGAAGATACAGTCTATGCTCACAATCTGACTGGCAAAATTATTTTCTATCAGGGAAACTATTATGATAATCAAATCAGATGACTCACTCGGAACCGCCGGGACGCTCTATAACGAAACGCTAGACGAGGACAAGACCAAGCACATCCTGGAGCTTCTCAGAAAACTGACGGGAAGCCCCGAACTTGAAGCAAAAAAATTGGCGTATGAAGCAATCATTTTGTTATGCGATTACCTCAACCTATGGAACGGCGTCAACAAAGGGAATCTGGCGGCGGTCGGGACAGAATTAAGAAAAGTGCAGGCGTCGTATGCCGATATGGCGCCCGCGTTTTATGCGCAGGGATTCCTCGACCGCACCAACGGCGAGCATGAGGCCGCGCTCGCGTCCTTCTCGAAGGCCACGCAGCTCGATCCATGCTATCACCGCGCTTATGCGCAGAAGGGAAACGAGCTGCTCTATCTCGGATTTCCCAAGCGGGCATTAACCGAAGTCCGGCGGGCAATCGAGCTTAGCCCCGGCAGTGCCACTCGGGGCATGTATTACTGGATTGTAGGCCGGACCCATTTCTTTATGGAAAATTACGAGGAGGCGATCCCCTGGCTTAAACTATCCACGGAATCGTGGAAAAAGCTATTTTACAACCGCCTTTACCTAATAAGCGCTTATGCCCTTATTGACGAGGAAGACAGTGCGAAACGAGAACTGGCCGAATTCAAATCCATATTCCCAGATTACACGATCGAGCGCGTCATCAAGAATGAAGAGACGAACCCCAACAAACTCCCCTTTGTCGTCGAAGGGCGACGGAAATACCATTTGGGTTTACGCATCGCCGGGATGCCGCCTTAAGCGGTGCCGGGCAACCGGCCTGGAAGCAGCTATGTCCCCGCGGACGCCCGCGCGAGTGGCGCAAATCCGGCGATGACGAGGTTGTGGAATCCGCCGGGGTGTCAATCTTTATGGGGATTCGTAACAGACCTGCGGTTCCCACGTCATCCGGCGATGTTGTAAGCGAACAAACAGGTGCATTCAGCATGCCTGCGCGGTATCGGCACCCGCGCCCAGCAGACTTGACGCCGTCAACCTCAAAGCCGATTTTGCCGCCATTATATCCTTGGATGGCAAAGCCATGAATATCGCAACCTTTCCGGCCGCGATCGCAGGTGTTTCCGAAGCCGAGTGGCAGGTCCGCTGCGACCTTGCCGCGCTCTATCGCCTCGTCGCCTACCATCGGTGGACCGACTTCATCTACACCCACCTCAGCGCCCGTGTTCCCGGCCCGGATCACCATTTCCTGATCAACAAATACGGCGTTCACTTCCACGAAATGCGCGCCTCCGACCTGGTGAAAGTCGATTTGCACGGCAACATCGTCGATGAACGAGGCCTCAGCAGCAGCGACGTCAACGCCGCCGGCTTCACCATCCACTCCGCGATCCACATGGCCCGCGAAGACCTGATGTGCGTGATCCACACCCACACCTCGGCCGGGATCGCGGTGTCGGCGCAGAAGGACGGCCTGCTGCCGCTGTCACAGCACGCCTGCAAGTTCTACGGCCGCCTCGCCTATCACGGCTACGAAGGCATCGCCCTGGACCTCGACGAAAGAGAACGTCTGGTCGCCGACCTCGGCCAGCACAAGGCGATGATCCTGCGCAATCACGGGCTGCTGGTCGGCGGCACCTCGATCGCCGAGGCGTTCCTGAACATCTACATGCTCGAACGCGCCTGCGCGGCACAGATCGCCGCGCTGT
>JAYUEJ010000419.1:0-15369 GCA_043739265.1 Rhodopila sp.
GCCGTTGTCGGCCAAGGAACTGGGCGCCTTCGCGGCCGTCGTACTCGATCCACCGCATGGCGGCGCGTCGGCGCAGATCGGGCAGATCGCCGCCGCGAAAGTGGCGACGGTGGTGTATGTAAGCTGCAACCCGGCGACGTTGTCCCGGGATGCGCGGGTGTTGGCCAGTGCCGGCTACACGCTGGCGTCCGTCACCGCCATCGACCAGTTTCTCTGGACCGCCCGGTTGGAAAGCGTGAGCGTGTTCCGGCGTGGTTAACGCTGTCGCTGCGCTTCTCGCGATAACACTGGGTGGCGCCAACGGGCGGCCGGATTGACAGGCGGGCGAACGCGACCTCTACCAACGCCTATGTCGCATCGCCGCACCCTGCCGATCCCACCCCACCCGGACGTCGTCATCGAATCTGAGCAGCGGGTGTGGTCGGGCCGCTTTCCGCTGGATGTGGTGAAGTTTCGGCACCGGCGGTTCGACGGGACGATGTCCGGCACTCGCACCTGGGAACTTTGGCGGCGCGGCCATGCCTCCGCGCTGCTGCCGTATGACCCGGTCGCTGACGCCGTCGTGCTGATCGAGCAGTTTCGCTTCCCCGCTTTGGCCGCCGGCGTCGATCCCACGCTGGTCGAACTCCCGGCCGGCCTGTGCGAGGACAATGAGGATCCGGCCGACACCATCCGACGGGAAATGCGGGAAGAGATGCACATGGCAGCCGACCGCGTCGAACGCATCGGCGGCTTCATGCTGACGGCCGGCGGTGCGGACGAATTCTGTCACCTGTATGTCGGCCGCGTGGTCGCGCCACCGGCGGACGGTGAGGGGATCGCCGGCCACGGCGGCGAAGTGTCCGAAAATGAGGACATACGCGTGCGGGTATGGGCCGCCGACGAGGCCATCGAAGCTGCTTTCGCCGGCTGTTTCACCAACTCGATCACCACGATCGGCCTGTTCTGGCTGGCGGCCAGACGGGACCGGCTGCGACAGAAATGGATGACACCATGACCCGGCGGCTTTTTCTCGACGATCCGACTTTGGTTATTACCTCGGCGACGGTGATTGCCAGTGGGGCGGCGGGGATCGTCCTGGATCGTACTGTGTTTTACGCGCGCGGCGGTGGCCAGCCGGGCGATAGCGGTTCGCTGCGCTGGCATGGCGGCGAAACCGCGATCACCGAGGCGGTGAAGGGTGAGGGCGAGGCGATCTTGCATCTTTGCTCGCCGGACTCGGTGTTGCCGTCCCCGGGAACGGTCGTGGAGGCGTCGATCGACTGGCAACGCCGGCACGCGCATATGCGGATGCATACCGCGATGCACCTGCTGTGCAGTCTGATCAAGGGTGCCGCGGTGACCGGCGGATCGGTCGGGGCGGACAAGGCTCGGCTCGATTTCGATCTGCCCAACCCGCCGCCGAAAGAGGAGATCGAGGCCGGCCTGAATGCCCTGATCGCGGCCGATCATCCCGTGCGCATCGAGTGGGTGGACGAATCGGTGCTGGACACCGACCCTGGCCTGGTCCGGACCTTGTCGGTGCAGCCGCCACGCGGTTCGGGCCGCCTGCGTCTGATGCGGATCGGCGGGGTCGAAAATCCGATCGATTTGCAACCCTGCGGCGGCACGCATGTATCGCGCACCGGCGAAATAGGGCCGGTTCGGGTGTTGAAGATCGAGAACAAGGGCAAACAGAACCGGCGTATCGTCATCGCGCCAGCGGTCTGATTCTCAGCGATACCGGTCATTTGCTAAAGATTGAGCCATCTGGCCTGGGATGCGCGGTCGCGGTGCCTATCTAAGGCAGTAAGATCGGTTCAACCAAGGAGTGGTGACAATGTCGATATCCGATGTGCTGCGTGGCAAAGGCCGTCATGTCGTCAAGGTTCGCGCCACCGAAACCGTGGAAATCGCTGTGCGCGTGATGGCTGAGAACCGGATCGGCGCGTTGGTTGTCGAAGATCAATGGATGCGGCACGTCGGCATGTTCGCGGAGCAGGATCTGGTGAAAGGGATCGCTCAACATGGTGCCGCGGCGCTGTCATATCCGCTCGAGAAGCTGATGAATGCGCGCGTGGTTACCTGCGGCATGGATGACCGGGTGGAAACCGTCTTGGCGGCGATGACGATGGCGAAGATCCGGCATCTGCCCGTGTTAGAGGGCGGTCAGTTGGTCGGAATCGTCAGCATTGGGGATCTGGTCAAGCACCGGCTGGACGAAAAGGCGCTGGAAGCCAACGTGCTGCTGGACATCGCGCGGTTGCACGCCTGAGCGGTGTGTTGCCGGCAACGATTTTAGGCAACGCAGATGCACCGAGATAACGGCTGATGAACGCACATTGATGTTTGTGCACTGGGATGCCTGCGCCGAGTAAGCGCGGCAGCCTGCCTTTATCAGCGCTCATTGGCGTTTATCCGCGGTAAATTCCTCTGTTTAATCGCCCTGTGCCGTTAGCCAGGAGGTTTGGCGTTTGCCAACGTTCTTACGCCTGCAACGGTTTTACCGCGCCAGATCGCGCATGATTGAGTAAAGGTCTGACTTTCCTTCAAATCCAATGCCCGGCAGGTCCGGCAGCGTCACGATGCTGTCCCGCACCTTGGTCCCGTCCGGGAACCCGCCATAGGGTTGGAAGACATCCGGATAGCCCTCATTGCCGCCCAGCCCGAGACCGGCCGCGATGTTCAGCGACATCTGGTGCCCGCCGTGCGGCACGCATCGCTTCCACGACCAGCCATGGTCTTTCAGCATCGCCAGGGTCCGCTGATATTCGCACAGTCCGTAGGACAGAGCGCAGTCGAACTGCAGCCAGTCGCGATCGGGACGCATGCCGGCGTGGCGGATCAGGTTGCGGGCATCCTGGTGGCTGAACAGGTTTTCGCCGGTTGCCATCGGGCCGGGGTAGAATTCCGCCAATGCCGCCTGAAGCTGGTAATCCAGCGGATCGCCAGCTTCTTCATACCAGAACAGATCGTAGTCGCGCAGCATCTTTGCATAGCCGATCGCGGTTTCCAGATCGAAACGGCCATTGGCATCGACGGCCAGCCTCGCACCGGGGCCGATTTCCTTCAGCACAGCCTCTATACGGCGGCGGTCGTCGGCGATCGACTCGCCGCCGATCTTCATTTTTACCACCGAGTAGCCTCGTTCGAGGTAGCTGCGCATCTCCGCGCACAACGCGGAATCGTCCTTGCCCGGATAGTAGTAGCCGCCGGCGGCATAGACGAAGATGTCGGGGTTGGCGACGACGCCGTGGCGTTCGGCCAGCAGGCGGAACAGCGGCTTGCCGGCGATCTTCGCCACCGCGTCCCACACCGCCATGTCGATCGTGCCGACGGCTACGGATCGGTCGCCGTGGCCGCCGGGTTTTTCGTTGCGCATCATCGTACCCCAGACCTTGTCGGGGTCGAAATTGTCGCCGGTGTCGTCCAGCATCGATACCGGGTCGGCCTCCAGAATGCGCGGCGCGAACCGTTCCCGGATCAGCCCGCCCTGCCCATAGCGGCCGTTGGAGTTGAAGCCGTATCCAACGACCGTCTCGCCATTCCGCCGCACGTTGGTGACCACGGCGACCAGGCTGGAGGTCATTTTGGAAAAATCGATGTAGGCATTGCGGATCGGCGAACTGATCGGTTTCGTTACTTCGCGGACATCGACGATGCGGAGCGGCATGAGGAGAATTCCTTAGAAAGGCCGGACGATGACCATGATGACGATCACCACCATCAGCGCCGTCGGGATTTCATTGGCAATCCGGTAAAATTTCTGGCTGCGGCGGTTGGAATCAGCCAAAAAATCCTTGCGCCAGCGAGACATGGCGCCATGGAAGCCGGACAGCAGGATCACGCAAAGTAGTTTCACATGCCACCATCCGGCGGACCAGTCGATGATGCCGGGCGTCAGCACCAGCATGATGCCGAACACCCAGGTGGCGATCATCGCCGGGTTCATGATCTGCTTGAACAGCCGGTGTTCCATGACCTTGAAACGCTCGCTTTCGGCGCTGCCTGGCCGCATATCGCAATGATAGACGAACAGGCGTGGCATGTAGAAGGTCGCCGCCATCCACGCGATCAGCGCGATCACATGCAAGGCTTTGGTCCAAGGATACAGATGGCTCAGTGCCTGGATGGTCATGGGGTCCCGACTGGAAAACCGTTTGGTTGCGCGTGGATACAGGCGGCGGGAGTGCCGGGCTACATCATGGTCTGCATATCCGCATCGACGCCGATCGCCTGGCCGCTGAGCGTGGCGCCGAACGGGCTGGCCAGATACAGCGCCATGTTGGCGATATCCTGCTGCGTAACAAAGCACTTCAGGCTGGTGGTTCCCACGGTCAGGTCCGTCATTTCGTTCTCCGAGATCGATGCGGCAGCCGCCTTCGCCTTGATCACCGCCCTGATACGCGGACCGTCCACCGGGCCGGGCAGGATGGCGTTGACGCGGATGCCGTCAGGGCCGAGTTCGATCGACAGCGATTTGGTAAATCCGACGACGCCCCATTTCGCCGCCGCGTAAGGCGCCCGCATCGCAAAGCCGAAGCGGCCCGCGGCCGACGAAAGATTGATGATGGCGCCGCCGCCATTTGCCCGCAGCACCGGGATGGCGCGTCGGGACATGGCAAACATCGAGGCAACGTCGATGCGCAACGTGGCCTCCACTTCCTCGGGCGTGACGTGCTCGACCAGTTTGGTGGGACCGGCGATGCCGGCATTGTTGATCAATACGTCGAGGCCGCCGAGGTGTTTCACGGCGGCGTCGATGAACGCCTCGCATTGTGCCGGATCGCCAGCATCGGCTTTCATGCCGGGATGGCCGCAGGTGTCCAGCGCGTGCGTGTCCACGTCGCTGACGAAGACCCTGGCGCCGCAGTAGGCAAAACCGTGCGCCATGACTTTGCCGATACCGTTCGCGCCGGCCGATATCGCGACGTTGTAGCCGGTCAGATCGACCGTCAGCGGGGTGTTGGCGCCTGCAACCATGTGGCTATTCCTCTTTTGCGTGTGTTGTTTAAGGTGATCGCGCTGAATGCATCGGGAGGCAAGGGCATGATTGTGCCAGAGGGAGCGCGAAACATCTCGTTCGTCGGTCACACCGACCAGGGCGGGCGGGGCGATGGCGTGCAGGTGATGGTCAATCGCGGCCACGCGTATATCGGCACGCGGGTCAGCCGTGGAGTTGTCGTTACGGATGTGCGCGACCCGCGGAACCCTCGGCCGGTTAACTTTCTGCCGATCAACCCGAATTCCTGGTGCATGCACCTGCAGACGGCCAACGATCTGCTGTTGTGCATCGAGGAACTCGACCTTAAAGCGTTGTTGTCGCAGAAAGACTATTACGCGATGTCGAATCAGGTCGATTCGTCGCGGTATGGCAAGCGTGGCGTGGATTTTTCCGCCGGCATGCGGGTCTATGACATTTCGGACCCGGCCAATCCTCGTCCGATCGGTTTCATGGAAATTGAGGGTCTGGGCCTGCATCGCATCTGGTGGACGGGTGGTCGATACGCTTACGCCTCGGCACTGCTGGACGGATTCATCGATCATATCCTGATCAGTATCGACATGGCCGACCCGACCCGGCCGCGACCGGTGGGGCGCTGGTGGATCCCCGGCATGAACGCCGCCGCGGGGGAAACCCCGCATTGGACCGGGCGCTGGGCGCTGCATCACGCGGTGGTGGAGGACGACATTGCCTATGCGTCCTGGCGCAACGGCGGGCTGACCATCTTGGATGTGAAGGACCCGGCGAACCTGTCTTTGATCGCGCATCGTAACTGGTCTCCGCCGTTCGGTGGCGGAACGCACTCCGCGCTGCCGCTGCATGACCGGGGCTTGCTGGTGGTGGCTGATGAGGCGACTCTGAACATCGATCAGGAGCAGATGAAGCGGACGTGGATTTTCGATATCCGGGAGAAGTCGAACCCGATTTCGATCGCGACCATGCCGACGCCATCGGATCAGGATTATGTGGCCATGGGTGGGCAGTTCGGGCCGCATAATCTGCATGAGAACCGGCCGGGATCGTTCCGGTCCTCGACGACGATTTTCGCGACCTGGCAAAGTGCCGGCGTGCGGGTGTTCGATATCGCCGATCCGTTTCGTCCCGAGGAAATCGGGTATTTCGTGCCACCGCAACCGACGGCGTGGATGGAGCCGATGCGCGGGCGGGCGAAAATTCGTCACACCGCCGATCTGTTCGTGGCGGAGGACGGCTTGATGTACGTTACGGATTACGATGCGGGGTTGTACATTTTGCAGTGGAATGGGGTCTGAATGGTTCTCGGCCGGCGGTTCCCTCGTTTGCATCGTTCCGGCAGGCCCGACGGCATGCGGATACCCTGGCTTTGCCTGCGTAGCGCGTAGATTAAAGCACGCGAGGAATCATGATCGTCCGTTCTGGAAAAGATAAAGTCAGCAAGCGAGATTTCACCACGGCGAACGGCTGTATGGATCCCGGGCAATCCAAACCGGATTCGTTTGAAACATGAAAACGACCCGGCCAGACCACGGCAGGCAAGGCAGCAACGTCCGCAAGCGCCCCGCGCGCTGCGCCATTCTTGCTGTCTCCGTGGACCTCCGTGGTTCTCGGTGTCCTCCGTGGTAAAACCTTGCTTGCTCGCCGACCAGCGAACCCACCGGTCATAGTCGTTGATAGATGCCAGGAGGAAGACAATGAAAATAGGATTTATCGGGCTGGGCATGATGGGCGCCGGCATGGCGTCCAATCTGCAAAAAGCCGGGCACGATCTGGTCGTGCATGACCTGACCCGGCAAGCGGCATCGAAACACCTGAACGCCGGCGCCACCTGGGCCGACAGCCCGCGCGCGGTGGCGGAAGCGTGCGATATCGTGTTCACCTCGCTGCCCACACCGGCCGATGTGCAACGCGTCGGCACCGGCGAAAACGGCCTGATCGAAGGATTTCGCAAGGGCGCTTCCTGGTTCGATCTGTCAACGAACGCGGTGGATGTGGTCCGATCGCTGCACGCGACCTTCGCCGAAAAAGGCATCGACTTCCTGGACGCCCCGGTCAGCGGCGGCCCGAAGGGGGCCAACAGCGGCCGGTTGGCGATCTGGGTCGGTGGCGACAAGGCCGTATTCGATAAAAATTTCGCAGCCCTGTCCGCGATGGGCGACCAGGCGGTCTATATCGGTCCGATCGGTGCAGGATCGATCGCGAAGCTGGTGCATAACGCGTCCTCCGCCGCGGTGAACGTCGTGCTGTCGGAAGTCTTCACCATGGGCATCAAGGCAGGCGTCGAGCCGCTGGCGCTGTTCGAGGCCGTGCGCCAAGGTGCATCGGGCCGCAACCGCATGTTCGATCGATTGGCGGATCATTTCTTGACCGGCAGCTATGACCCGGCCGATTTCGCGTTGCGTCTGCTGCACAAGGACGTCAGCCTGGCCTGCCAACTGGGGCGCGAGGTCCAGGTGCCGATGCGGCTGACCAACATGGCACTGATGGAACTGACCGAGGCGATGAATCGTGGTTGGGGTGCGCGGGATTCTCGGGTAGGGTCGCTATTGCAGCAGGAACGTGCGGGCATCCCGCCGATCGCCGTGGCGCCCGACAGGATCAAGGCGGTGCTGGAGGCGGATGCGAAGTAAAGACCCCCAGGTTGTGGCACCATCCGTTCGTATGCGGATAGCCGGGAGAAGCCTGGCCACAACGGATCGGGCCGCTCCATGACGAACAGACAGATCATTAAACGTCCGGTATAAAGGTTCCCACCGCATGCAACTCGGCGCACTCGTTCCTTTCGGCGACACCGGCGGCGATCCATCGCTCGTCCGCGACTACGCCCAAACCCTTGAATCCATCGGCTACGATTTTCTGGAAGCCCCAGACCATGTTCTGGGTGCCAATCCCGGAACGAACGCCAGCACCGACCCGCGCGCCAGCGTCGCTGACAGCCTGTATCACGACCCGTTCGTTCTGCTGAGCTATCTGTCGGCCGTCACGACGAAATTGGCGTTCTCCACCGGCGTGCTGATCGTGGCGCAACGGCAGACCGCACTGGTGGCGAAACAGGCCGCCTGTCTGGACGTGCTGTCCGGCGGACGCTTCCGCCTGGGCATCGGCGTCGGCTGGAACCCGGTCGAATTCACCGGTCTTAACGAAAATTTTCACAACCGGGGCCGCCGTTCCGAAGAGCAGGCGCAGGTGATGCAAGCCCTGTGGGCCGAACCGCATGTGACCTTCAAGGGCAAATATCACACCATCGACGATGCGGGCATCAACCCACGGCCGGCGTCGGGAAAAGTTCCGTTGTGGTATGGCGGCCACCATGAGCATACCCTGCCGCGCATCGCCAAATGGGGTGACGGTTGGATGCCCAACGCCTATCCGCCCGATCAAACCGCGCTCGATATATTTTCCGAACTGCGCCGCCTGACCGAAGCCGCAGGACGAGACCCGGCCTCTGTCGGGATAGAAGTCTGGACTTCCTGCGGCGAGGGCAGCGAAGCCGATTGGCGCCGCGAGACCGCGTTTTGGAAACAGGCCGGGGTCAGCCATATTTGCCTCACCACGACGTTCAACCGCCGCCACCACCATCGTATCGCGGGTACGACGGCCGGCGATCATCTGGCGGCGGCGAAACGCTACCACGCCGCCATCGCCGACCTTCTTTAGAAAGAACAATTACATGCAATTAGGCGCAACGATTCCGGTCGCCGATATCGGCACCGGACCAGGTCAGATTCGCGACTACGCCCAGACGGTCGAAGGCCTGGGCTTCAATTACCTGCAGGCGCCCGACCACGTCATGGGAGCCAATCCCGCAACGATCGCCGGCAAGGGAAGGGTAGGGACCAACGAAAATCCCTATCATGACCCGTTCGTCTTGTTCGGTTTCCTGTCCGCCTGCACGCAGACGCTTGGTTTCGCACCCGGCGTACTGATCCTGGCGCAGCGCCAGGCCGCTTTGGTCGCGAAACAAGCCGCCTGCCTGGACGTGCTGTCCAACGGCCGCCTGCGCCTGGGTGTCGGCGTCGGCTGGAACAAAGTGGAATTCACCGGCCTGAACGAAGTCTTTTCCAATCGCGGCCGCCGTTCCGAAGAGCAGGTGCAGGTGATGCAGGCACTGTGGTCGCAGCCCCACACCACTTTCAAAGGCCGCTACCACACCATCGACGATGCCGGCATCAATCCGCGCCCGGCGTCGGGCCGCATTCCCGTCTGGTTCGGCGGCCACCACGAGGCGACCCTGCAACGGACCGCCAAATACGGCGACGGCTGGATGCCGCTGGCCTACCCGGCGGATGAATCGGCGCTGGCGGCATTCGAACGATTGCGCGTCCTGATCAAGGCTGAGGGTCGCGATCCCGCCAGTGTGGGACTGGAGGTCTGGCTATCCTTGGGTTCCGGGGATGAGGCAGCCTGGCACCGGGATTTCGCGTTCTGGAAAAAAGCAGGGGTGACGCATGTGACCGCCCACACGACGTACGCGAGCGGTCATCATAAGCGCATCGCCGGCCACACCGCCGCGGATCATCTGACAGCAATCACGCGCTTCAAAGAAGTAGTGGCTGATCTAATTTAAATACCAACGGTATCATGGTGGGCCTTTGTCCACCATGACGAGGGAAAAACGACCGGCCGCTGCTAAAGTGTCGAAAAAATCTCGCCCAACCGCCGGATCGAGCCGAGCACTTTGTCCTGCTCCAACCCGGGCCACTGGCTGCGCATGATGAAGTGGTCCACTCCAAGAAGTTCGGTGTAACGCAGGATCTCATCCTTCACCGATTCCTTGTCGCCAATGATGAAACGATCTTTTGCGAAGTCATCGAAGTTCGTTCCGTCCAGCGGACTGGTCATCCCCCACGCCGCATAAGCCGCATATTTATACTCCAGCGCCGCCTTGCATTCCGCATAGGCCGACGTTCGGCTGCTCCCCACATAGCACTCCCGAGCGATTGGAAATTCCAGTGGAGTCCGACCGAATTCCTGCAGCGCGGCTCGGTATGTGGTCATTTGCGGCGTGATCTCCTGAATCGACGACGCGTTCGCGATCAACCACGCATCGCCAATCCGGGCGGCTCGGCGCACCGCGGCATCGACCAGTCCCGCGATGTAGATCGGCGGCCCGCCCGCCCGCACCGGCTTCACGCTGATGCCCGCATCACGGACGGTAAAGAAGTTGCCTTCGTGCGTGATGCGACCGCCAGCCCATAGCTTGCGCATCAGGGCGATGCTTTCATTGAAACGGCCGGCGCGCTCCGACAACGGAATCCCGAACGCGGTGAACTCCGGCTCCCGATATCCAAGCCCGGCGCCCAGCACGTAGTTTCCGCCGGTCAGCACATCCAGCGTCGCGGCTTCCTCGGCCACATGCATCGGGTTCAGCAGAGGCAGGATCAGAATGTTCGGCCCGATCACCATGCCCTTCGCCTCGGCCGCCAGGAACGCCATCGCCGGCATGATCTGCAGCATCTGCATCGGTTCGGTCAGCCAGTGATGCGGAAACCAGAGCGATTTGTAGCCGGCATCGCGCGCGACGCGCACCTGTTCCACCAGCGCCGGGATCAGCGCCGGCACATCGACGTGTTCCGGATACTGCGTGTTGATGAAAAGCCCGACTTTCATGGCGATGATCTCCGAGGTGGTGCGCCATATTAGGATCGGGCTTGAACCCGGGCAAACGGTGCGCCACATTCCCGGCATGACCCAACGCCGCCCGCCCGAACTGGACATGACCATCGAAGGCGAATTCGTGTCGCCGCCGACGGCGCCGATTTCCAGCCGCATACTATTGTGGGCAATTATCGTGGCTGTGATGGCGGGCGCGCTGTCCCTTGCCGCATTTGCGCTGTGGCTGGCCTTGTTTATTCTGCCGATCGCCGTCGGCGCCGGGGTCGTGGCGTGGGGGTTGTATCGTTTTCGGGTCTGGCGCGCCCAGAAATCACTCGGCGGCCAACGAAACCTCTGGCGCCCGTAGCCCAAATTCTTTCGCCAACAACGAATAGGACCGGCGCCGAGCCCGGGGGTCGTGCAGGGTCGTGAGAATGGCGATGTCTTCGACGCCGTGTTCCGCCGCCAACGCCCGCAGTTTCGCGCCAACCACGTCCGGAGTGCCGTAGAACGAGCGTGCCCGCAGCCGCTCGATACGTGCCAGATCGCCGTCGGAATAAGATTGCGCGGCTGCCTCTTCGGGTGAACCGAGCGCGCTGTAAATCCCGCGGTCCCGGTTCAGCCGCCACATTTCGCGCGACCGGAAAAGATGTGCGGCCTCTTCCTGTGTTTCCGCCGCCATCCCCCAGACGCAAACGGCCGCGTGCGGTACCGGATTGTCGATGCTGGGCCGATAGCCCTCGCGATAGACCGCGAACGCCTGAGCGGCTCCGCGTCCGTCACTGATGAAATGAGCGTAACAGAACGGCAGACCGAAATACGCCGCCACCTGAGCGCCATAGTCCGAACTTCCCAGTATCCACACCGCCGGCTTCGTCGGTCCGCCCGGTTGCGCGCGGATATCGCGGAATGGATGCCCTTCGACCAGCTTTTCCCCCGCGACCCAGGCCAATAAATCCCGCACATCGGCCGGAAAATGGTCCGATGCCGTGTCCGCCCGAGGGTTCAGCGCATGCGCCGTGTGTCCATCCGATCCGGGCGCCCGTCCCAGGCCCAGATCGATTCGGCCCGGTGCGATCGCATCCAGCACGCGAAACTGTTCCGCCACCTTCAACGCCGAATAATGCGGCAACATGACCCCAGCCGATCCCACGCGGATAGATTTTGTCGTCGCCGCGATGGCCGCGATCAGTATCTCCGGCGCGGTTCCGGCCTGACTGTCGGAGTTGTGATGTTCCGCACACCAATACCGCTCATAGCCCAGCGCCTCGCAATGCTGCGCCAGGCTGATACTTTCGCGGATCGACGTATCGGGGGACCGCCCGGACACGATGGTCGATTGGTCCAATACCGAAAGCCGTATCATGCGTCGCTCCGATTAGAAATTGGTCTGTCCGAATAGCGTGTCCAGCACCGTGTAGAGCAGACCACCGATCAGGAATCCGACGATGGTTCCGTTCATACGGATATATTGCAAGTCCTTGCCGATCCGCAGTTCCAGCCGGTCCACGATGGTCGCGGGATCCCAGTTGGCGACGACCTGACCGATGAACGCGGCGATGCGGATCTGCGCGGTCGGCAGCAGCGTCCGGATGATGCCCTCGGCGGCGGTTTGCAGCCGCAGGCGGGCGGTCGGATCGGCTTCCAGGATGGCGCCGAGATTGCCCAGCGCGTCCTCCACGTAAGCGACGACGCGGCCGTTCGGCTTTGCGATATCGGCTTCCAGGCCGACGCGGATGCGCGCCCAGATGTCCCACATCCAGGCCTGGATCGTCTCGTGCGCGACCACGCGGCGGATGGCGGCGCCGACTTCGGCGGCCCGATCGGGGTCGGTTTCCATGCGGTCGATTTCGCGGCGGACCCATTCGTCGAAGGCGGCGCGCAGTTCCGATCCGTCGGGGCCGATTTTATCCAGCTCCGCGTTGATCTGCGCCAGCACGCGGCGGGCAATGGACGCACCCACGGCCCAGCCGACCAGGCGTCCGCCTTGTTCGCGCACGCGTTCCTCGATGGCTTGGCGCAGCGCGTCTTCGCGTCCCGCCAACACGGTCTTCAACTGCCCCAGGATGAAGCCGAACACCTCCTGATGGCGGCCGCTGTCCACCAGATTGTGCAGCGCGCGGGCGACGAGCCGGCCGGCGGCTTGTCCCCCCACGATGCGTGGCACCACCCGCGCCAGAACCCGCCGTGCTCGGCCGTCCTCCACCGTGGCGAGCAAGCGCGGCAGCATTTCGGACAGGGCGATGGCGGCGGGATGCGCGGCCGCCGGGTCGGCCAGGAAGCGGTGCACGATGCCGGGCAGGTCCAGGCGACCGAGGACGTTGGACACTTCGGTGCTGGTGAAGACATGCGTCGCGACGAAGCGCCCGAGCGCCTGACCCAGGCGGTATCGCTCGTTGGGAATGATGGCGGTGTGGGGGATTGGTATGCCCAACGGATGGCGAAACAGGGCGGTGATGGCGAACCAATCCGCGATGCCACCGATGAAGCCGGCTTTCGCCGACGCTTGCAGCAGGCCGCCCCACCAATTTTGCGGGACGAAATAGCTGGCGATGGTCAGCGTCGCCATCAGGACCAGCAGGCTGGTCGCGAACAGGCGGTGCTGACGCAGTTCGCGTCTGGCGAGGATGTCGGGATCGATCATTGCCGCGCAGTTTAGGCGTGCGCCGCTCTTCCGTCCAACCGGATGTTATGTTATACTGTAACCATGATCGACCCGTTATCCCCCACAGCCGGTGCCTCCGCCCGCCTTGTCCTGGCGACCGCGGTGCTTCTTGCGGTGTGGGTCGCCGTGGTTTGGGCCCTATGATCGAATTTTTTGGCGTCGAACTGCGGCATGGCGCGCGGGTGATCTTATCCGGCCTGTCCGGGCAGGTCGAAACCGGCAGCCTGACCGCGCTGATCGGCCCCAACGGATCGGGCAAAACAACGCTGCTGCGGGCGATCGCGGGCCTGCACCCTTTGGCCCGCGGCCGAATCGACATTGGCGGACTGAAAGCAGCGGATATCGCGCTTTTGGCACAGGGCAGCCATCTGGACCGGTCATTCCCGATCACCGTTCGCGATGTGGTGGCGCTGGCGGCGACTCGGCTGGGGCCGTTCCGGTCGATCGGCAAAGATCGTCTGGCGGCGACCCGCGCTGCTCTACAGCGTGTCGGACTGGCCGAGATGGAATCGCGGCCGATCCAGGCCCTGTCCGCCGGGCAGTTCCAGCGCGTGCTGTTCGCCCGCACCATCGTGCAAGACGCCCGCCTCATTCTGTTGGACGAACCGTTCACGGCCGTCGATGCCGCCACGACACGGTTGCTGCTGTCGGTGATCCAGGACTGGCATGCCCAAGGCCGCACCGTGATCGCCGTGCTGCATGACATCGATCTCGTGCGCCGGCATTTCCCGCATACCCTGCTGCTGACCGGCCAATCCGGGTCTTGGGACGCGTTACCGAACCCGGGGCTCCAGGCGGCCTGATGTTCGACGTCCTGTGGGAGCCGTTCACGCTGGGATTCATGCGCCGCGCCCTGGCAGGGTGCCTTGCGTTATCCGTCGCCGCTCCACCGTTGGGCGTTTTTCTTGTCCTCCGCCGCATGAGCCTCATGAGCGACGTGTTGCAGCACGGCGTGCTGCCAGGGATCGCGGTGGGAGCGATTGTCGCTGGGCTGTCGGTCTGGGCGATGGGAATTGGCGGCGTCGTGGCCGGGATGGCGGTCGCGGTGGTGGCCGGTTGGCTGGCGCGCCGGACCGGAGGGCGGGAGGACAGTCAGCTCGCCGGCATGTATCTGTTGGCGCTGGCGGCGGGTGTGGCGCTGATCTCGGCGCAGCACAGTATCGATTTGACGCATCTGTTGTTCGGCAACGTGCTGGCGGTGGATGACGCTGCGTTGTTCGGGATGGCCGGGGTGGCAACCGTCGCGTTGCCGGCGCTGGCGCTGATCTGGCGCCCGTTGGTGCTGGAAAGTCTCGACCCCGGGTTCATGGCGGCGACGTCAGGCAAAGGCGGACTTTGGCATTTGGTGTTCCTGATGCTGGTGGTGCTGTGCGTGGTGTCGGGTTTCGTGGCGTTGGGAACACTGATGTCGGTTGGACTGATGATGTTGCCGGCGATCGCGGCAAGGCATTGGTCCGATTCGCTGGCCGGTCAGGTTCGGGTGGCGGTGTTGCTGGCGTGTGCGTCCTCGGTGGGGGGGCTTATTCTGTCGTTCAACCTCGACATCCCGGCCGGGCCGGCGATCGTGCTGACCGCTGGTGGGTTGTGGATCGTCAGTATGGTGACGGGTCCGCGCGCCAGCCTGTGGCGGCAGGCCATACCAAACGCCTAATCTTGCCATTTTGTCGCGTCACAACCCGGCTTGGCGGTAAGGAAGCAGCGGTCATGGACTGGTCAGGTCGGAAAGTTTTCGTAACGGGCGGCGCCGGGTTCCTCGGTTCCAATCTTTGCCATGCATTGGTGAACCGCGGCGCCAGGGTGACCGCGCTGGACGGGTTCCTGTTCGGTGGCGGCGCCAATCCGCGCAACCTGGACGGCGTGGACATCGATTTCGTGCGCGGCGACATCCGCGAGATCGATCTGCGGCCGCTGTGTGAGGGTGCGTCGGTCATCTTCAACCTCGCGGCGCAAACCAGCCACATGGGCGGTCAGGCCGATCCGTTGGCCGACATCGCGGTCAACGCCGTCGCGCAGGTCCGGCTGATCCAGGCTGCCCGGGAAGCCGCGCCGGATGCGATCGTCGTGCATGCATCCACCCGTCAGTTCTATGGCCGAGTCGAAAAATTGCCGGTCGATGAAAGCCAGCCGGTCGCGCCGCCAGACGCCAACG
>JAYUEJ010000420.1:0-5108 GCA_043739265.1 Rhodopila sp.
TTGTGCCAGGTATTTTGCTCGGTTCCGGTCAGGCCGTCGAACGTGGTGTCGCTGGCGTAGAGCATACCGAGCATTGAGTCGAAGGAGCGGTTCTCGAGCATCAGAACGACGACATGTTTGATGTCCATTGGCGTTTTTCCTGGCTGACGTTCAATCAGTGCCAAAATCGACTCTGTTTGTCCAGGACTGGGACGAACAGGACTGGGACGAACAGGACTGGGACCAACAGGACTGGGACGAACAGGACTGGGACCAACATCCATCCCGCTTCCCGGTTCCGCCTGGGCTGGGTGACCGTTGCCGTCACCCAACCCCCGGGCCGGTGTATTTATGGTTCGTGATCAGGCGTCATGAAACAGGCTGACCGATTCCGGGCGGGAAACCTGCATGCCGTAGGGCATGCCCATCGCCGGTGAGGACGTGTCGTTGAATGCGATGCGCGACCGTTCGGTGTCGTAGAAACTCAACCGTTCAGGTTCCGGGCCGCCTGCCAGGTCGGCCGTGGCGGCGATCGTGAGTACGGACGCACCCACCGCATGCAGTGATTCGCCGGCCGCCGAGGCCACGAACGCGATATTCCATTGGCCGGTATTCAACACGCTTGCCGCGAAACGGGCCAGGTCGAAGTGATGGTTCTGGGTTTCCGCCGGCGGGGCGCCGCTGGGTGTCATCGCTATGACCGTCCCGCCCGCGGCGGTGGTTTGCAGCAGCGAGGCGCCGACGTAACCCGTGCCGGAGAGGGACAACTGGAAGCTGTCGGTGATCCGCAAATGGATGGTGGCATGGTCGGCCGCCACCGTAGCGGTCACGTCGATACTGAACGAGGCGGTATAGGAGCCGCTGAGCTTGCCGTCGGTCAGGGTCAACAACCCCTGGCTGAACGCGGCCGAGGTCACCGTGCCGGCGGCGCCGGCATTCGCCCAGGCATCCAGGTTGACGACGTTGCCGAGCGAGATTTTGATCGAGGCATAGTCTTGCGGTCGTGCCGCGAAGAGCCCGATTTCGACACTGCCGTCGGCATAGCCGCCCGCGGCCAATACATGGGATCCATTGCCGTGGCCGATGGATATTCTCTCGAAATTTCCCCATTCTCCTTGATCTATATCGTAACGAAAACTGTTATAAATATCGGGAGTGTCGGAATTTTCATCTGGTCTAAGATAAGATGGCTTTGAATTCTGCGCTGACACGGTATTCCCCTTGTTTGAGCGACAGTTTCACGTCGCCTTCCTAACAAGACCCAGTCAGCATCGATGTTGGCAATTAAACTATTGTTTACCGTCAACACGAGCGCGTTAGATCCACTTGGGTGAGTTTGGCGATTGCCTTCACGGCATGCGTTACCGCCTCGGGACGGCACGGAAACCAGTCGTTGCAGAGTACATCGAAAATTGATCGGAAGGCGCGTTGGCTGTTTTGGGGTCGAAGTATCGGCTTGATCCAGCATCGACGATCGCCCGATTTAGCAATAAAAATCTACTTTGTGATCATAAAAATTCAGAAAAATACAGCAATCAATGTCAGGTCGATCGAATTGGTTGTGGGAGTATCCGCCGCTCTCGGCCCCGGACATCAGCCGTGATCACGCACACGATAGCCGCTGCACACCTGTCCTATTGTCATGGACTTGGCGTGCCCCCTGTCATAGAACAAAGTCCGAGAAGGGGACTTGTAGTGAGTTTACTGAAAATTGCTTTCAGAGTGATCTTTGGAATCTTGTGCGCCGCGTCGGCCCAGCCTGGTTCGGCTGGGGCTCAGACCGGTTCCGTACCGACCGATCCCCGGTCGGTACCGGTGGCGCGGCGGGCGACCGACGTTCAGGCGATCGAGAAGCTCAATGCCTGGACCGTCGGGTTGGCGGCTGGCCAGCTTGAAGGGGCGCCAATTCGATTCGCCAGCGATATGGCCCGGGTGGTTGACGATGGCGATAATTTGCATGTGCTGCCCATCGTCACGCGCGGCCCCGCCGAAAACGTCGAAGCGCTGCTATACCTTCGCGGCGTCGATGTCGCGATTATCAATTCGGATGCCCTGGATCAGTTCAAAGTGTTGGTTCCGAACATCCAAAAGCGAATTGCATACATTCTTAATCTGTTCCCGTCCGAGTTGCACATCTTCGTCAGGCCCGAGATCAAATCCCTTGACGATCTGCGAGGCAAGAAAGTCAACTTCAATACGCCGGGAACCACCGCCGCCTATTCCGGCCCACTGATCTTCGAGCAGTTGAAACTGGACGTCGATAAAACGTTTATCCCGCATCAGGTCGCCCTGGAACAAATGAAAACAGGGCAAGGGGACATGGCAGCGGTCGTGTTCATCACAACAAAACCCGTCGAGGCGTTCCTGCGTGGAAAGTGGGAGCCCGGGTTCAAGTTCCTGCCGGTTCCGCTCGGGGATTCCGAATTCTATCTGCCGTCCACATTGACCTCCAGCGATTACCCGCAACTGATCCCCCCGGGGCAGGAGGTGCAGACCATCGCCATTCCGACCGTCCTCGCGGCCTTCAACTGGCCCAAGGGCTCGGATCGCTACAAGCGTGTGGCGCGACTGACGGATTACTTGTTCAACCGGCTGGAAAAACTGCAAGGGCCGGGATTTCACCCCAAGTGGAAGGATGTCAACCTGGCCGCGAAGGTGCCGGGACTGGATCGCTTGCCCGCGGCCCAGGAGTGGCTCGACGGCAACGCTGCGTCCCGGCTTGCTTCCGCACCGTCCGTCAGCAGTGGCGGACCCGCCGCGTCCGCTCCGTCCAGCGTCGTTCCCGCCACACGGGAGGAGCGGCAATTGTATCGCGACTTCCTGGAGTGGCGCCGCCTGCACGCTAAGTAACATTTAACTTTCAAAACAACTCGGAGAAGATCCCATGCACCCGCTCCTCAAAATCGCCGCGATCGGCGCTGCCGGTTTCGGGGCCGTCTTAATGTCGCCGCAGGTCGTTCGGTCGCAGACAATCGCGCCGTCCGTTCCGCGCCATTCGACCTCAACCCAGGCTCATCGTGTCATCATACAGGTGACGCAGAACGATCCGGCGATCATGAATCTGGCGCTCAACAACGCCGAAAACCTGGTTAATTTCTATAAGGACAAAGGCGAAAAGATCCAGATCGAGCTGGTCACCTACGGTGCCGGCCTGAACATGGTTCGCGAGGACACCTCGCCGGTAAAAGAGCGACTGGCGGCCATGAGCCGCAGCATGAAAAACGTGACGATCACCGGATGCGGCAACACCTTGGCCAATCAATCCAAACAGGAAAACAAGGCGATCAGCCTGGTCCCGGACGCGCACATCGTTCCGGCCGGCATTGCTCGGGTCGTGGAACTTGAGGAACAGGGCTGGACCTACGTGCGGCCGTGACTGAAGCCGGCGGAAACTGTCAGGTGCGCCGCACCGTCGCAAAAAAATTGTCTTCGTCGTGTTCTTCTGTCGGTTGACAGAAGAACACCATATCGGGAGGGCACCGTGAAAACAGCTATCTTCGTCCTCCTGCTGGCCGCGGGAGTGTTGCCATCGCCGTCGCTCGCGCAAACCGCGAGCAGTTGCGCGGCATGCGTCGGCGCCGCCGCATGCGAAGCCAGGCACGGGTCGTGTGCGTCGGAATGCCGGGCGCGATATTTCAGTATTGATCCGAAACGGGCTGCGTGTGTTGCGGACTGCACGACCGGTTCCGCCAAGTGCATGCAAATCACGACCAATGAGTGCCGCGTCCGGACTATGTGCCGATAGAGGCTCGAAGGGCTGTCGCGACGGGTCGAAGTCAACGCCGGCTGGTATGAGCCGTCGCACTGGCGCTGGCCGATCCACCGGGCGTGGACGCTGCGGTGACACTGACGAACGTGTCTGCTCCCGCCGCGATCCGCGCATCGACCCGCGGTATGCCGTTTACCGACTGGGCCGAGACGCAGATGCCGGCTTGTGTTTCTTCAGCCGCCGCACAGGAGGCCGACGACACGCCGACGGTCATTGCTGACCGTGCGGACGCCACGGCGAAGCAAGAAGCCAGACCAACCGGCCGACTCATAGTGCGATCTTCCGCTGGATTACTGCGAAGCAAGCTGCGAAAGTCCCGATGCCTTGGCATCGCCCAGGGCAATCGCGTGCCGGTACCAGATATCCGCTGTTGCCGGATCCGCCTGGATGCCGACAGCGTTGATACGGGTCAGGAATACCGGGTCATAGGTCTTGCCTAATTCGACCGCGGCCTGACCACTGCCGGCTGCGGCGGCCCGTTCAAACAGCAACCGGGCCGCGCCGATGTCACCGGCCGCGACCATCCCGGCACCACGCGCCAGGAACTTTGTCAGCCGGTCGGAACTTGGCGAGGCGGCAACAGGGATCGGGGCGAGAGTGACCGCCGCGGCGTTCTCTATCATCCAGGCCGGTCTTACGCGGAATGGCCGCGCTGGGTTATAAGACACTGTCTGCGCCCGGGCCGCGGTTGTCTGGACGTCGCTTGTGTTGGCATCGGGTGCTGGTTTCGCCGCGGTCGCGGGCGCGACCGGCGGACGGGTCCATGTCGGCCCTGCCTGCGTGGGCTCGGGTGACGGCCGTTTTGCTACCACCTTCTGTGGCGCCGCGGACGCCGGCGTCACGGTGCATTCGGGATAGAGGCTCACCTCCAGGTTCTTCACGCGGCAGAACACCGGTGCATTCGCCAGGATGGCCATGGACGCAATGACCGGCTTAGTCGCTTCGGCGACGCTCTCCGGTGAAATGGCCTTGTCCGGCGTTGCGAACACGACCTTGGCTGGCGGATTCTCCGGTATAACGGATGCGATCCTGGGTGCCGTCTGGTCTTGCAGGCAGGGCTTACCGATACGAATCGCCGCGTCACGGATATCTTTGACCTGACAAAGGATTTCCCTGGCAAGGACTTCGTCTTTAAGGCCTGTGATGACGACGGCCGCGTTGTTGCGGGTTTCGCATTCCTTGTCGATCGACGCGACAGCACCGCCGATGCCGAAGAGGGGCGTGGTCACGCCCACCGACATGCCCGCGGAACATGGATTGAGACCGTAGATGTTGGAAAGGCCCAGCGCCGGCGCGTTGCGGGGGATACCGGTGTTATTGATATTCTCAGTCAGCGTGGTTTGCGCCAACGCGGGAGCGG
>JAYUEJ010000421.1:0-1650 GCA_043739265.1 Rhodopila sp.
GAGCATCGCGATGCGCTCGACGTCCTGGCGCCGGTCGCGGTGACGCGGATGCTTGGGCGCATCGGCCTGGATGTGCGCGTCGCCGAAGACATTTCCGACCGCCACATCGAGCATGCGCTGCTCGGCTGGCGGGTGATGTTGCGCGACCTGGTTGAGGCCAGGCCGAACCCGCGGCAAGCCGCGCAACTGGTCCGCGAGGCGGAGCTGTGGCTGCTGCGGCGGCGGCTGATCCGGGACGGGCGGTTGCGGATGATGCGTTGGCACGGCATCAGCCGGCCGCCGTCCGCCACGCTGGGCGCCCGGTCGGCTTGACATCTTCGCTACCGGCAACGATTCCGGTTCACTTGGATAGGGTGATCGCGGCAGAAGAGGGGACAGATGGCGCTGTGCTGTCCAGCCAGAGGAAGCGACCTGCCCCATGAAACCATTGACGTGTGCGACCGGTCTGTTGGCGCTGTCGGTGATCGTTGCCGGAGCCTCGTTAAAGGCGAATGGCGCGGAAACGGCGGCGGCCGAAGGCTGTCGGGCGCCCGGTAAGGCTGGGACCGCGAGCTGGCTTCTGCCGCCCGGCTATCTGCACACGGCGGGCTCCCAAATCGTCGATGAGGCCGGCGTGCCGGTTCGCATCGCTTCCATCGGCTGGAACCAGGGCTTCGACAACCCGAACGCAGCCCTGCACAAGATCAGGGAGACCGGGTTCAATGCCGTGCGGGTTTCCTGGGTCGATGCGACCATGCAGGGCGATCTGCGAACCATCGACGCGATCGTGGCCGCCGCGAGCCGGGTCGGCGTGAAGGTAATCCTGGATCACCACACGAATGAGGCTGGGACGGCCGTGGACGGCTGGGGCGCTCAACAGATGAATGGGCTTTGGTATGACAGCGGACCAGGCACCGACGGCACGAACGGCGCCGGTGTTAAGGGCACTGTGACAAAGGCAATCTTTCAGTCGCACTGGGTTGAGGTCGCCAGGCGCTATGCCGGCAACAGTACGGTCATCGGGTTCGACCTCGACAACGAGCCGCTGGTGATGCGCGGCGGATCGACGTGGGGCGACGGTGGCGTGACCGATATCCGGTTGATGTATCAGACCGTCGGCGACGCCATCCTGGCGGTCAATCCCGGAGTTCTGATCATCGCGGAGGGTCCGCAAAACTACACCGGTGAGAAGCCTTGGGGCGATTTATCGAATGTCCGCTCCTTCCCCGTGCAACTGGCGGTGCCCAACAAGGTGGTTTACTCGATTCACGATTATCCGGTTTACGTGTCGGCCGTCCGGGAAGACAGCGGCCCGCGGAAGGTGGCGCGGATGAACCGGGCATGGGGTTATCTGGTTTCGGAGAATATCGCACCGGTCTGGGTCGGGGAGATGGGTGCCAACTTCGACGGTAGTCAGGGGCATGAAAAGGTTGCGGGCAGCCGAGCCTGGGCGTCAACCTTGGTTGATTACGTGAACGGGAAACTCGCGGACCAGGGTGGACCGAGGTTCGTGGGGGCTCAGCAGGGTGTATCCACCAACTGGTGGGCGTGGGGCTATCTGCCTGGCCAGTCGCTGAACGGCACCCTTGGCGTCGATGGGGCGCCGCGTCCGGCGCAATACGCGGTTTACCACCAATTGCAGCCGCGTGCCGTGTGCGAGACGAGTTCGCG
>JAYUEJ010000422.1:0-5105 GCA_043739265.1 Rhodopila sp.
CGCGCCTGGTATGTGCCGTTCTACCGGTATGGTGTCATTCACGGCGACCCGCATATGGGGAATTACCAGGTGCGGCCGGATGGATCTGTCAATTTGCTCGATTTCGGTGCGATCCGGGTGTTCGACGCAAGTTTTGTCAGCGGTGTGATCGCGTTGTTTGAGGCAGTGCGGGACAACGATGACGCCAAGGCTCACCACGCCTACGAGACGTGGGGGTTTACCGACCTGACGCATGAGAAGATGGACGTGCTGAACATGTGGGCGCGGTTTTTGTATGAGCCGCTGACCCAGGACCGCGTGCGCCGCATTCAGGAGACCGACGATGCGACGTTTGGGCGGGAGGTCGCGGAACGGGTGCATGCGGGGTTGAAGCGGACGGGTGGAGTGAAACCTCCACGCGAATTCGTGCTGATGGATCGTTCGGCCATCGGGCTCGGTGGCGTCTTCCTGCGGCTGAAGGCGGAATTGAACTGGAGCCGGCTGTTCCATGAGTTGATCGCGGATTTCAACGCGGCGGCACTGGCGGAGCGGCAGGCCGCGGCGCTGGCGGAGGCGGGGGTTCCGGTGGCCGGGTAGGCGTGGTCCGGGTGGCACGTCGCCTGAGGCATATTTATCTTGTTCCCAATTCGGGAACGTCGTATGGTATTGCGTGCAGGTCATCGCCAAGCGGACTTTGAA
This sequence comes from Rhodopila sp., assembly GCA_043739265.1. Lineage (GTDB taxonomy): Bacteria > Pseudomonadota > Alphaproteobacteria > Acetobacterales > Acetobacteraceae > Rhodopila. Next base: position 679 of record JAYUEJ010000422.1, read on the forward strand.
GGTGTTTTGGACTCGCCATAGCCAAGCGGAAACTCCGCTTCGCGTTTGGTATGCGTCCGTCAGTCATTCGGAATGGTCAGGCCCGGCGGATGTGAAGGCTGAGTTCGGAGGCAGCGTGGATTTCGTCGCCGACAACCGTCTGATCTTCGATATTGCCGGGAACAAGTACAGGCTGATCGTGCATGTTGCCTATGCCTATAAGCGGGTGCTGGTTAAATTCGTCGGCACGCATGCGGAATACGACAAAATCGACCCGGAAGCAGTGTGATGGACATGGATATTCGCCCCCTCAGGACCGAAGCTGATTACGATTGGGCGCTCGCCGAGATCGAGCCCTACTTCACCAATCCTCCGCCGGTGGACACGGCCGCGGCAGAGCGGTTCGATGTCCTTGCCGCGCTTATCGAATTGTATGAGACGCACCATTGGCCGATCGAACCGCCCGATCCGGTGGATGCGATCCGTGCGCGAATGGAACTGTCGGATTATTCCCAGGCCGATCTGGCACGATTGCTGGGATCCCGGTCCCGTGCTTCCGAGATACTTGCCAGACGCCGTGGGCTGACGATGGAGCAAGCCTATCGCCTGCATCGTGAATGGCACATACCGGCAGAGGCATTGATCAGGCCGACGCTCCCCTGACTCCGGTCAAACGTAGTACGGTCTCGTTGCCAGGAGAGAGAGACCAAACAATGACCGAACGCCGAGCATTCTATCACGACGGCATGCGTGCTTTCCAAGACCGGTTCGACGGCCGCCGGGTCGCCGATCGCCTGGCCACGCATCGCCGCCGTTACGATTTCTGGGACGCCGACCGTGTGTTGATCGAGGGCGCGCCGTTCTTCTTCATCGCCACGTCATACGGTGACTACTCCGATTGCAGCATGCGCTCCGGCGTGCCCGGCTTTGTCAAGATCGTTGCACCCGGAACCATCGAGTTCCCCGAATACGACGGCAACTCGATGTATCGCACGCTCGGCAATATCAGCCGCAATCCGAATGTCGGGCTGTTATTCGTGAAATTCGACGGCGAGACTGTCCGCATTCGTATCAACGGCCTCGCCACCATCCTCGACGACGCCGACTCCCTCGCCCGCCATCACGCCGCGAAACTGGTCGTGCGCATCGAATGCGAGATGTTTTCCAACTGCCCTCGGGCCGTCCACGACCTGGAAGGCGGCCGGCTGTCCGCATACCTGCCGCAACCCGGTTACGAGCCACCCGCGCCCGAATGGAAAAGCCGCGACTATATCAAGGACATCCTGCCGCGAAACGATCCGCATCGGCGCGAATCGGACTAACAATGACAGCATACCCGACCACGATCACCTCCACCTTGACGCGGCGCCCCCATGCCAGCACATCCCGCCCATGACCGATCCATTCGTCCACCCCGAAGAACCCACCGCCGCCGCGGCGATCGAGGCGATCAGCGAAGACCTCAGCCTGTTCGACGACTGGATGGAGCGCTACGAGTTCATCATCGGCATGGGCCGCAAGCTGCCACCGTTTCCCGACGACTGGGCGAACGACGCGCACCGCGTCCCCGGCTGCCAGAGCCGGGTTTGGATGGAAGCCATCCCGCGCGACGGAAAACTGTATTTCGCCGGGTTGTCGGACGCGGTTATCGTCTCCGGCCTGGTTGCGCTGCTGCTGCGGGTCTATTCCGGCCGCTCACCGGCGGAAATCCTGGCTACGGACCCGGTTTTTCTGAAGGACCTCGGCCTGCTGGAGGCGCTATCGACCAACCGGGGCAACGGCATCGCCGCCATGGCTCGCAAGGTCCGCGAAGTCGCCGCCATGCAGCGTGTCGGCTGACCAAAAATGTCGGCGGCCACGCGGGTCGCCGCGTTCCTGGGGGCCTACTTCGCGGCGAATGCGATCAATGCGTTCATGCCGCTATGGTTCGCCGACCGGGGCCTGTCCGCGTCGGCGATCGGCCAGATACTGGGTGCGGCGGCGCTGCTGCGCGTGCTGGCCGGCCCGGGATGGGGCAACGTCGCCGATTGCATCGGCCGCCGCCGCCCGGTGTTGTTGTTCGCCGCGTTCGCCGCCGCGGGCCTGGGGCTGTCCTACGTGGCGGCCACCGGATTCTTGCCGCTGCTGCTGATCGCGGCGGCTCAGGGTATCGCCTCCAGCGCGATCAACCCGTTGGCCGATTCGCTGGCGCTGGCTTTGGCGCGTGAGGGGCGGATCGAGTATGGTCCGGTCCGCGCGGTGGGATCGGCGACTTTCATGGTCGCCACCGCCGTAACCGGCTGGCTGCTGAACCGGGTCGGATCGTGGCTGCTGCCGTGGCTGCTCGCGGTGTTCTATGGTGCGTCGGCGGTATTCAGTGTGTTGCTGCCGGAGGCCGCGACGCCGCCCGCCGCGCCCCGGGCGTTCGCCGGGATGATGTTGTTCCGCAACAAGGCGTTCTGCCTGGCGGTCGGCACCACGGCGCTGATCCAGGGCGCCCACGCGGCCTATTACGGATTTGCCGCGTTGTTCTGGCGCTCCCAGGGCCTCAGCGACACCGCGATCGGCCTGCTGATCGCTGAGGGCATTATCGCCGAAATCCTGCTGTTCGCCCGTGGCCGCCGTCTGGTCGAATGGCTTGGTCCCGCCGGTCTGACCGCGTGCGCGGCGGGTGCGTCCGTGGTGCGCTGGACGATAACGGCGTTCGGCCCGCCGGTTCCGGTGTTGGTCGTCGTGCAACTCGTGCATGCGGCAACGTTCGCCATGCAGCATCTGTCCGCCATGCTGGTGCTCAGCCGGTTTGTGCCCGCCGAACGGGCGGCGACGGCGCAGGCGCTGCATTCCGCGCTGGGATTTGGGGCGCCGACCGGGCTGATGATGCTGTTGTCGGGCTGGCTCTATGCCGGTTATGGCGGGTTGGTGTTTCTGGCGATGGCGGGTGTGGCCGGGATTGCCTTGGTGCTGGTTGGACCTCTGGCCCGGGAAACGGCGAAGGGCCGGGCGATCGGCTGAGCCTGCGATCACTGCATCTTTCGATTACGGCATTGAACCGGAGAAATCGCCCAGGGGGCGTTCAATCATGCGCTCATGGACAGAGTCTGACAATTTTGTGTCAGACCCTGTCCAATGCGCACGGCATGATCCGTTTCCCGCGACGAACCGGCTTCGTTGGGACCAGATGCATCAGGCGCCGGCGGGACGCTTCATCTTGCAGGTGGTGGGCTGGCCCAGTTCGGACGCCGGGATGGTTGACGTGGTCTTCCAGCCGAAGCCGGTGTGTTCTGAATCGTATTTCACTCCCTTGGTGAAAACCGCTGAGTAGAACTGGTCGATCAACTGGTGATCGTCCCGCCGCATCTGGTTTTTCTGCCCGAGCGCGTCGGTGATCTCCAGCCCTTCCAGGGCCAGTGCGATCTGCAGCGGATCGACCGAGCCGGCCTTGTTGATGCCAGCCTGCAACATCTCAAACATCGTGCGGAAGTTGATCCAGGTGTAATCGAAGTCCGGATACTGCTCCCGGAACCCGGCGATCCAGACATCGGCATCCTTGTTGGCGATCTCGTTCGGGATGTTGTGGTGGAAATCCAGCGCCGAAAAGACGCGATCCACGCCGTTGGCACCCATGCTGGTCGGACCGCCGTTCAAATGCGCCGACAGGGTGTAGTATTTCACGTCCAGCCCGGTTTCCGATCCCGACTTCAGCAACTGGTTGAAATCGACGCCCCAGTTGGACGTCAACACCGCCGCCGCTCCTGACTGCTTCACCTTGGAGATATAGGGCGAGAAATCCTTCACCTTGCCCAGCGGCACAAGATCGTCACCGACGATTTTCACGTTGGGCCGCAGCCTGGACAGGTAGGTTTTCATATCGGCCTGCACCGACTGCCCGTAGAGGTAGTCCTGGTTGATCAGAAAAACCGTGCCAATGTCGTTCGGCAGCGCCCTGATCAGCGTTTCGACCCGTTGGCCGACATTCGCGGCGAAGCGGAAGTGCCAGAAATCGCATTTTTCATTGGTCAGCTCGTTCGCCAGTGCGGCGCAGTTGACATACAGAACGCGGTGATCCGGGCTGCGCGCGTTGTTCTTGGCGACCCCATCGATCATCGCCGCGGCAACATTCGATCCGATGCACTGCAGCACGATCGGGATATTCTGGTCGATCACGGACTTCAGCGCGATGATTGCCTCGGCCGGCTGCAGCTTGTCGTCGAACGTCACAATTTCGAATTGTTTGCCCAGCGCGCCGCCCGTCTTGTTGACGACGTCCATGGAATATTTGAGTTCCTTGAGGAACGCGTCGCCCTGTGGCGCGAAGGCGCCGGAGAACGGAGCGATGAACCCGATCTTGATGGTATCGTCGGCGATGGCGGGCAGAGTCAGTCCCGCGCATAAAACAAAGGCCAAAAGGCTTCGCAACAGGCGTTTCATAGCCGTGCTCCCTGTCCCGCGTCGTTGCACGGGTTTTTGTT
>JAYUEJ010000423.1:0-15327 GCA_043739265.1 Rhodopila sp.
AGGACGGGCTTGGATAGCGTCAACCAAGTCCGGCACGGTTGCGGGCGACGGTTTTGGTTGTCGGGTGATCGGGACCCAGGGCCTTCATGTAGATCGACAGCGCCCAATCCAGTGCCTCCCGCGCGGAAAACCCGTCGCCGAGGTCCTTCAGCACGCCCGCCAGGTTGTTGGCATCGCGGGCGACGTGCAGGTGCTGCTGGCCCAGTGCGGTTTCATCGATTGCCAGCGCGCGTTCGAACGCCGCCCGGGCGCCGTCCAGGTCGCCGAGGTCGTGCAGGATCAGGCCGATGTGGTTGATGTCGGTGGCGACTTCCGGATGTTCGGTGCCGAAGGTTTGTGAATGCAGGGCCAGGGCGCGGTGCAGTTGTGCCTGAGCGTCCATCATGTCGCCAAGCTCATGCGACAGGCGCCCGAGATCGCGCAGATCGTCGGCGAGGTCCGGGTGGTCGCCACCAAGCTGGCGCTGCTGCGCCTCGATCAGATGTTCCAGGTTTTGGCGCTGGGCGCGGAGGTCGTGCATGCCAGACATCGTGTGGGTCCGTTATGGTCTTGGCGGCCCGTCCGAACTGATCTCAGCCGCGTCCGAATCTCGGATGGCAGTAACGAGCAGGATCGGTCCCGAACACGGCGGGCGCCGCGTCCGGAACCGTGGCCGGGGTTAAAGCTGGGCTTCGGCGTATTCGTAATTGGCCAGATTATCCAGCCAGTTGGTCAGGTAGTCCGGACGGCGATTGCGGAAATCCAGGTAGTAGCTGTGTTCCCACACGTCGCAGCCCAGCAGCACCTTGCCCTCGCCGGTGGCGAGCGGGTTGGAGCCGTTCGGGGTCTTTGTCACCTTCAGCTTGCCGTCGGAACCGAGCACGAGCCAGGCCCAGCCGGAGCCGAACTGGCTGATGCCAGCGGCCTTGAAGGCGTCCTTGAACGCCGACACGCTGCCGAGGTCGGCGGTGATCTTGGCTTCCAGTTTGGTCGGGATCTTGCCGCCGGTCGGGCTCATGGACTGCCAGAAGACGATATGATTCCAATGCTGGCCGGCATTGTTGAATACGGGGCCGCCGGCGGCGTGGGTCGCCTTGACGATTTCTTCGAGCGACTTGCCCTGAAGCGCGGCGTCCTTCTCGACGAACCCGTTCAGCGCGGAGACGTAGGCCTGGTGGTGCTTGCCGTGGTGCAGGTCGAGGGTTTCCTCGCACATGGATTTCGCCCCCAGGGCGGTCTTGGAATAGGGAAGGGTCGGCAGTTCGAAAGCCATGGGATTCCTCCAGAATGCGTTGTGATGCCAGATGGGGCGGTGAAGCGACGCGTGAGCGCGCGGGAACGCAGCGTTAGCTATGGCCAGCCCGGCGGGTCGTCAACCCTCGGGCCGATTCAGGTGGACTTGCCTCCGCATGCGAACCGCGCCACCACCCGGCCATGAACGATGTGATTGCCGCTTTGGTTCGCCGCCACGACCCCGACCGGTTCCTGACCGCGCTGTTCGCGCCACCCGAGCGGCGCGATGCGTTGCTGACTCTCTACGCATTCAATCACGAGTTGGCCCGGGCGCGGGAGGTCGCGAGCGAGCCGCCGCTGGCGCTGATCCGGCTGCAATGGTGGCGGGACGTGGTGGAAGGCGAGGCGAAGCGGCACGAGGTGGCGACGCCGCTGGCCGACGCGATCGAGGCCGGTTTGCTGGCTCCGAACCTTCTGCTGCCCCTGATTGAGGCACGGGAATCCGAGGTCTATGGAGACTTTGAGACAAAAGCGGATTGGCGCGCCTGGATGTTGGCGGGTGCGGGCGGTTTGGCGGTTGCCGCGGCGTCCGCTTTGGGCGCCCCTGAGCCTGAGGCGTTCCGGCCGTTCGGTGCCGCGTATGGGGTGGCCGGCGTGCTGCGAGCAACCGGCGTGCTGGCGGCGCGGGGCACCTGTTTGCTGCCGCGCGACGTGCTGCGTGCGCACGGGTTGTCGCCCGAGGCGTTTATCGACGATCCCGGTTCGGTGGCGGCGCGGGCGGTGTTGGCGGATGTGGTGCGGCAGGGTCAGGCTCTGCTGGCCGATGGCGGGACGGTGCCGCGGGCGTTTATCGCCGCGGCTTTGCCGGCGGTGCTGGCTGGCCGGGACCTGTCGCGGTGGCCGGCGGTGGCGGTGCCCCGGCGGTTGGGGGACCGGGCGGCGGTGACGTTCGCCGGGGTGACAGGGCGGATTTCCTGGCGCCGGTGATTGGCGTCTCGCTGATGGCTTCCCGGCTTGCTTTGGGCACGGCATACTCGCCGCGTTGGTGGGGACAGGCGATGATACCGGCGGACGAGACGTTTGAGGGCACCTGGCCGTTCGCGGCCCATTTTTGCGATGGCGCTGGGTTCCGGCAGCATTACGTGGATGAGGGCACCGGGCGGCCGGTCCTGCTGCTGCATGGACAGCCGACCTGGGGTTATATTTGGCGGCGGTTCATCCCGGCGCTGGCGGCGACTCACCGGGTGATCGTCCCCGACCATATGGGGTTCGGCAAAAGTGAAACTCCGCCCGATCGCGTGTACACGCTGCGCACGCATGTCGAAAATTTGACCGCGCTGATCGAGGCTTTGGACCTGCGTGACATAACCCTGGTGATGCAGGACTGGGGTGGGCCGATCGGGGTCGGCTATGCGGTGCGGCATCCCGAGCGGATTCATAGTTTGGTGTTGATGAACACGGTCGTGGGCTATGGTTCGGCCGGGCGGCGTGATCTGCCCAATCCGATGGAGACGCCCTGGTTCCGCTGGATCCGCGACGGCCTGCCGACGGGGCGGACCGAGGCGGTGCTATCGCAGCTCGGCTCGACCATTCTGTCGGTGATGCAGATTGTCGGGCTGGAGCGGCTGGACCGGGTCGATCCGATGTTTATTCGAGCGTACGGGGCGGCGTTTGAGACGCCGGCTGAGTGTCTTGGGGCGCTTGGTTTCCCGCTGGATGTGGCGCTCGGGCGCATCAGGGATTTTGTGAAGGAGGGTGCGCCTGGTGTGGCGGCGCTGCGCGGCAAGCCGGCACTGATGATCGAGGGGATGCTGGACCGTGCGATCCCGCCGGCTCTGGCGCTGGCGGATTTTTCCGGGATCTGGCCGACGGCGCCGGTGATTCGGGTGCCGGGGGCGGGGCACTACATCCAGGAGGACGCGCCGGAAGTGGTGGTGCCGGCGTTGCTGACGTTCCTGGGGATGGCGGGTTAGGGTTTTTTGGGGCGGGGGATGCGCCCAATTTTATTTGCGCCGGCATTTTTTATAGTTGACCCGGGTCAATCGGGGCGTAAGCGGATCGCAGCCGGCGTCTGCCTGAGCGGGTGCCTGTTGCCGCCTTTTGGCCGGATCGTTCCCTGGCGCATCGTGACAGTTGCTGCAAGATGGAAGCTGAACCCAAGAGGGGGGCATCCCGCATGATCACGCTGTCCGAGAATTTCCGCGCGCTGTTTTACACGCCGTTCTATGCGGCGCACGCGATTGGCGCCTATGCGAAGGAAGGTGTGGACGTTGAGTTTCGGCCGTCCTCCGACCCCAACCGCACCGCCGCCGCGCTGCGGTCCGGCGAGGTCGAGGTGATGTGGGGCGGCCCTCTGCGCGTGCTGCTGACGCATGATGCGGACCCGGGGTCGGACGTGGTTTGTTTCTGCGATGTGGTGGCGCGCGACCCGTTCTTCGTGATCGGGCGGGAGCCGGCGGCGTCGTTCCGTCCGGCTGACCTGACTTCCGTCCGGCTGGGGACGGTGTCGGAGGTGCCGACTCCGTGGCTGTGCCTGCAGGACGATATTCGCCGCGATGGCGCGGACCCGGCGGCTGTTCAACGCGTCACCGATGCGACGATGGCGGCCAATGTGGCAGCGCTGCGGGAGGGTTGCCTGGACGCGGTGCAGTTGTTCCAGCCGTATGCGGAAGCGCTGCTGGCGTCTGGTGCGGGGCATCTTTGGTATGCGGCGGCGAACCGGGGCCTGACGGCCTATACGACGTTGGTCACGAGGCGGTCGGTGCTGGATCGGAAGCGAGACGAACTGCTGGCGATGGTGCGGGCGATGTATCGGACCCTGCGCTGGATCAGGGTGACTCCCGGGGTTGAAATACAGCGTGTGCTGGCCTCGTATTTTCCTGATGTGCCGCCGGCGGTCTTCGCCGCCGCGATCGACCGGTATCGTGCGCTGGAGCTTTACGGACCCGATCCGGTCACTCGGCCGGAAGGGTTCCACCGGCTGGCCGCCGCGATGCGTTCCGGGGGAGTGTTGCAGCGGGATGTGGCATTTGAGGCGTGTGTCGATAACAGTCTGGCGGAGCAAGTGGTGGCGGAACGCTGGGATTAGTTTGTCCGCAAAGCGGTTTTGACGGGGTGTCCGAGCAGTATTCCTGGCTACCCGACATTTGGCCATATGGTTTCGGGATGATCAGTCTCGTTCGGACGGACCGCTTCGGGTGGAAGCCGGGCGTGGGCGATTGGCTCGCTCGACGGCTGGTTTGCGCCCACTTCAGCCATCCAATACCACTATGTTGGTTTCCCAAAGCGGCTATAGGCCATGCCAAGCGATTCGAACAACAGAGACAAACGAGGCAACGCTTCAGGCCAATCGACCGAGCCGGTGAGCCATGAGCGATGTATAAGTCTGACCTGATCGAGTCATGCATTCGGCAACGAGGCCTGCTAAGCGCGCCCCGACCGGACCAAATAAGGCCATCCCACGACAATGCTCAGTACAGCCGAACTCGACTCCGTCCTCTTCCGGCATCTCACAAAAAGGGCAAAGCCGGCGTTGACGCACCCGACCATCAGCTCCTTCGATCTGAGCCACTGGAAGACGGTGCTCGCAACCGTTGGCAGGGAGAAACTTGTAGAGCGCGACCTAACGCTGGTCCAAGCGGCGGCGCTCATCGGTAGGCAAAACGCGGTGCTGCGGCAAAAATACACCGCAGAGCTGTTCGCTGGCTTCACGCCGGAGCAGGTCGCGATCCTCGCGACCGCCCACTCGAATCGGGGCTTCCTCCTCATCCGCGAGAAGGCCCACGCGGCGATGAAGGCGGCCGGGGAGGCTGCGGCACTCGAGGGGCGCCATCTCGACTTCGGCGCCATCAGCCAGATCACAATACAGGCAGCCGACGGCATTTCGCCAGCGACGGCGGACGAATTTAATGTCGCGTTGATCGACACATTGCCCCACTGGTTCGCACTGGCGGCGGCGCCCCCAGCTGGAATGCGGCCGTTGGGAGAGAATTTGGGCGGAACGGCGCAACGCGCCGGGGCGATCCTCTCTCTGGAGCGCACATTCCGATCGATTTGGCAGGCGGCGCTGTGGGAACCCTGGAAAATCGCGAACGTCTCGGAGGTCGGCTACGAGATGGTGCCGACGAACCCGGACTGGAAGATAGGATGGCGCGTATGGGACATCCGCGAGCAGATGTTGCACGTGCAGGGCGCTATGCTGAATCGGCAGCTCGAGCGCATGATTCCGAACGCCCGCCCGACGGCGGCACTGCCGCTGACGGTCAGGGGGATCGACTTGGCGGCATCCCCTCCGGTCCTCACCATCGGGCCGCCCTCAGACTCGCAAGCGATGTCTCACAGGAGGAGGCTTGATGCCTTGGACGACACCTACACCCGGCCATTCGCCGAGCAGGAGGTGGGGGGACCGAGTATTACGTCCGCGCTTCTCGGTCGCGCGGTGCTTGTCCTCCAGGATCTCGTCTCGCTCGCGCTACCTTCGGACTTTGACCCGGAGGATCCCGACTGGTCAACCATGGAGCAATTGGCCTGCGCCCTCCCTCGCGAAACCGTCGTCGACGCCCTAGCCCGGTCGCTGAGCCTGGATCCTGTCATTGCGGGTACGTGCGTCGCGTTCCTCACCAGCGATCCTGCCACCGGCCTCAGCGAGATGTTCCGGATCGGCGTATGGCACAGGCCCCTAATCGCCATAACCGGCGGGAGGCGCGTGCTGATCGTCGCCGGCGCCCTCCTATCGGGCTCGCCCATCAGGCAAACCGAACGGTGGTTGCAGTCGAAAAACGGGGATGATCTAAGCAAGACGCCAAATGGTCTCCTCTACGAGGCCCACGTACGAGATTCTATCGGGGACACTGTGTCGGAGAACGACGTGATCGCGCCCCAGGACCGCGCCACCAGCCACCTGCCCACGGGCAGGGCGAACGAGGAGATCGACCTCCTGGTGCGAATGGGCGGGCTCGTCCTCGTGGGCGAGATTAAGTGCCTGCTCGGCCCATCGGAGCCGAGTGAGTGCTACAACTACCTGCGCAAGCTCGAGAAGGCCTGCGAGCAGGCGCGGCGTAAGGCGGCGTGGCTGGAGGGATAGCAAGCGCTCGCACAGCAGCTGCTCGGTGGAGCGGGCCACCTGAAGATGCTGCCTCTCGTCGTAGTCAATCAGAGCAACGGCGTGGGGCTGGTGTTCGACGGCTGCCAAGTGACGGACGCCCACTTTCTCCGCATCGTGCTGGGCGGAGGCGCATATCATTCGGGCGCGATGTTAAACGGCGATGCATCCATCCAGTTCAGCGAGGTGGCGCTCTACTCGTCGGTCGCGGAAGCCGAGGCCATCCTGCCGAACGTCTTCGCCAACCACCTCGGCCTGCGGCGATACCGGGACGCGGCGGAGTGGAGCTTTTCCAAGATCCCCCTCGTCGGCGGGGGTGGGGAGCTGATGATCTCTTACCCGGTAGTCAATCAGGAGAGGTATAGGGCCTCCGGACCCTTCGAAGCCGATGACGAGGAGGCTTCCAATGCCGAGACATTTGCCGATGACGAATAACGGCGCTGTTCGATGTTGACGGGTCGACCCGCTATGGTTTCCGCGCCGCTGAAGGCTGAAGGCCTCAGTTGTCCTCGGTCCATCGCTTCTCACCCCCGATTCCGACGTTTGCGGGCCTCGACCTGGTAGCGGGAGAAAGCAATGACGACGTCTGCATTCGATTTGCCCCCCGTTGACCCAAGGAAGCGGGTACGCGGCTGTCGGCCGTTTTGCGCCCGCGGCGGCCGCTCCAGGCCGCCACGCCGTCGCTCAAATGCAGACGTTGCCGCGAAGGACAAAGGAGAGCTATAATTCACCCGAAACCGTCGACGCTGACACCATCCACAGAATGCCGCGTAAATTTCGGGTTTTATATCAAAGAGGGGGAGGAAATGCCATGGCTGTCCCGGTTGATCTAGGCAAGGTCGAGACCACGATCCTTGCGGTAGAAAATGCTACCAAATGGCGTTTCGCGCTCCCTGCAAGGACCACCATTCAGCAGTTGTTCGTATCCCTCGCCGCCGACGAGGGAGGATTCAAAACTCTAATGAACGACGAGGTGCGCCAAACCGCACTTTTCATTGCGCACGCTGGCTTGACGGACTTTCTTAATCGCGTCGTCAATAAATCAGCGGAAGTAGCACAAGGGAGCGGCTATACTGGGAAGGACGTTGGCTTTCCGGTTGTGGTTCACGAGATCGAGGCTTGGTCTACGACGATCAGTTGTGTGTGCTGGCCGAGATAGCTCGATGGGACAAACGGTAACGCCGCAGCAGCCACATGTTGTCCACTTCAGCGATGTTAAGGAGGCGACCGAAACAGAGTCGGGACGCTTCGAGTTCTTCAAGCAAATGCTCACCGTAGGGCTTGGCGGCATTGCCGGCCTCGCTGCCATCTTTACAGAGACTGACAAGATTCCCGAAGAACTTCTCCTGCGGGTAATGCTTGGTAGTTTCGGGATCTGCGCCCTTGTCGTCGTTATAGTCTCCTCAGATGGTATTTCAACGTATGCCAATCACCTACGGGCCGTTAGAAATCGAGCCGACAACACCGACCCGCAACAAGCACAGGAATTGAAGACGAAGGCAGACGAATTAGAACAGGGTATACTGACACACGCGAGATGGGCGCTGGCGGCATCCTGGGTCGGAGCTCTGGCTCTCCTTGCCTTCGCAGGGATAAAATTGTTCCAGCCACACGCGATCCCCGCTGAGGCAGCTATGAAGAAGGCCAGGCAGATTATTGCTGAGCAACCGGGAGACCCGAAGCCAAATAGCTTGGATCACTTTGAGTCATCCGGCAGTCAATACATAATCAGTTATATGACGGATCCGGGCCACGTAAAGTACACTGTCCGCATTAATAGAGATAACCATGACATAATGGAAGTTGTCCCGACCCAATAAGTTAAGGTCGTGTCGATAAAACCGGCGGCAGCGCACATGTGCTGCCAGTTCTATGGTCTGCCCTCGGGGAGTGCCCCCAATGGCTCCGCGAGTTCCCGTCCACAATCCTTAAGTTTTGAGAACGGACATCTACTTTTCGCCCTTGGACATCCCAAAGCGGCCGTTCCGGTTTCGGCCAATCGCGGCCGGATGGGCTACGGCTGCGAACGATCGCTTTGCGTCGAAAACGGCTGTGGGGCTCGGGGCCTCATTCAGGGTGGAAGACGGAAGGCTACAAGCTCTACAACCCGTCAGAACATCCGTGTAAAGGTAATAGAGTGATCGCCTGCAGCCACGGAATCGCGCGACCGGCCTGGTGCCCCACTCGCCTTGAAGAGCGGCCCGATCCTTGCTCGTCCGGGTGATCTTCGACGGGTTCAATCTCCGATAATCACCGCTTTCTCGATCATCCGCAGCGCCCCGGCGGCCATGGTGGCCCCTTGCTCCACCAAAGCGATGGTCCTGGCCTCGGCGGCGCGCACCTGAGCCAGGCGGTCGAGTACCAGTTGCAGCTTCGCCGCCGGCACCACAACGATCCCGTCGGCGTCGCCAACGATCACGTCGCCGGGCTCTATATGCACATCGCCGAGCGTGATCGGCGCGCCGACCACACCCGGGCCGTTCATGGCCGGGGAGTTCGGCTGGATCCCCTGGCAGAACACCGGCAAGCCCGTGGCCACGATTCCGGCCTTGTCGCGTGCCAGTCCATCGGTGACGAACGCGGCGACGCCTTTGTTCTTCATCATTCCGGCCGCGATGTCGCCGAACACCGCCGTGCGGGTGTAGCCGTCATTGGCGACCACGATCACGTCGCCTGGCTGGGCTTCGGACAACGCGCCGAACATCGCCACGATGTCGGCGGGATAGGCGAATGCGGTCAGCGCCGGCCCGACGAAACAGGCATTCGCCGGATCCAGCGGTTTGATGCGGTAATCCAGCGCGCCGCGGCCATCCATCGCGTCAGCCAGGTGCGATGTTTGGGCGCCACGAAAGGCCTCGATGAGCGCCTTGTCGGGGCGGCGAAAGCCGCGATGGATCGTTAGCAGCGGTGGATTGTCGAGCATGGTTTGTCCCTCCTGGCCGTCAGAGTGGCAGTCCGGAGGGACGCCGGCAAACTACTTCTTGGACTTCTCGGCCAGGGCCTTCACCTCATCCATCGCCTCGGTGAAGCGGGTGTTGAGCAGCTTCACCGCCTCGGCGTTCGAATGCGTGATCAGGTCGCCGATTTCTTTCATGTTGCCGACCGCCCGTTCATAGGCATGCTTCAGCATTTCGGCCTGTTTCGCGGCTTTCGCCTGCGGCGCTTCGACGGATGAGATCGAGCGCATCGCCTCGGTCATTTCCGCCATGCTTTGCTGCACGATTTCCATGTGGCGGCGGGCGACGGCCTGGGCGCCTTCCAGGGCAACCTTGTTCGCGGCGGTCAGGGTTTCCATGTTGCGCCGGCTGGCGGACACGAAGGCTTCCATGTCGGGCATGGCGGGAAATTTCATGTCGGCGAAGAGTTTGCCGAAGTCGCCAAAGTCAGCCATCGATTTGGGGGGGAATGCCATTGTTGGGTTCCTTTTTGGTGGTTGGTCTCGGCGTCGCGAATGACCTTTAGTCGTCCCGGGCGGAAAAACCAAGGCCACCCGGCGTGACAAATGCGCGCCGGCCAGCCATTGTGGGGAAAAGGAGATCGACCATGGATATCACTTCCTCTTCCGGTGACAGCTCATCCGCGATGATGTGTGGGCCCGACGGCCACGACGTTGACGCCGCGGCGACACACCTGCCCGTGACGGCGTCCGTGGGCACCCGCATCGATATCGTGTCCGACGCGATCTGCCCCTGGTGCTATGTCGGCAAGCGCCAGTTGGAACGCGCACTGGCGCTGCTGGCCAAGGAAGGGCTGGCGTTCCAGGTCCACTGGAACCCATTCCAACTCAATCCCGACATGCCGAAGGAAGGCCGCGACCGGGCTGCCTACCGCGCCTGGAAGTTCGGCAGTGCCGCGAAGGCCACGGCATTGGATATTCAGATCGTCGAGGCCGCCGCGCAGGTCGGTCTGGCGTTCCGCACCGATCTGATGACCCGCACGCCGAACACCATCGACGCCCACCGGCTGATCTGGTTCGCCGGTCAGGCGGGGCATGGCAGCGGTGACCAGGATGCAACGATGGAGGCGGTGTTCAAGGCGTATTTCGTCGAGGGCCGCGACATCGGCGACCACGCGGTGCTGGCGGATTGTGCCGTAGAAGCCGGTCTGCCGCGTCAGGCCGTGGTGGATTTCCTGTCAGGCGAGCTTGCCGGCCAGGAGATGCGCGCGGCGGACCAGGGCGCGCGGGAGGCCGGCGTTTCCGGCGTACCGTCGTTTTTCCTGGACGGCTATAATTTGTTCTCCGGCGCGATGCCGGCGGAAACGATTGCCGATGCACTGCGGCGCGGACGTGACGTTTTGATGAAGCGACAGGATGGATCCCATTGACGTGTCCATGAGCGACCGGCAAAAGCCGCATTTCGCCTATATCGAATGTGTTCGCGGCTATGCCATTCTGCTCGTCATTATTTGCCATGCGACCTATCTGTTTCCTGGCCTGCCCTATCCGGTGCATCGGATAACGGTGTTCGGATGGCATGGCGTGCAATTGTTTTTCCTGGCGAGCGCCGTGACGTTGATGATGTCGTGGCACTACGAGAAGACCCGGGATGGCGGCGTGAACGTCGGCACCTTTTTCTTGCGCCGGTTCTTCAGGATCGCGCCCGCCTATTACCTCGCAGCGATCGCGTATTTCCTGCTGGAACCGCCGGTAGCGGGGTTTGATCAGTTGCAGTCAGCGGCGACCTTGCTGTTCGTCAATGCCTGGCATCCCACGCTGATGGGCGTGACATCGGGTGCCTGGTCAGTTGTGCCGGGGGGGTGGAGCATCGGAGTGGAGTTTACTTTCTATGCGGTTTTCCCCATTCTGGCCTGCACTATTACCTCTCTTTCGCGAGCGGTGTGGTTGTTGTTGGGCACCCTGCTGGTTGGCCTGACATTGAACTCTCTGCTCTTGCCATCCCTGGACGCGAAGTTCGGCACGATGGCCGCCAACA
This sequence comes from Rhodopila sp., assembly GCA_043739265.1. Taxonomy (GTDB): domain Bacteria; phylum Pseudomonadota; class Alphaproteobacteria; order Acetobacterales; family Acetobacteraceae; genus Rhodopila. The sequence continues at coordinate 11,248 of JAYUEJ010000423.1, forward strand.
ATTTTCTTTACTTTTGGTTTCCAAACCAGATGAGTGTGTTCGCTCTTGGTCTGTGCCTGTATTTCTTATTGGAGCGTGATCGCGAACGCCGGTCGGTTTTTTCGATTTACCCTAACGTGACCGCCGGCGTGGCTGTAGTGATGATAGCAGGCGTCGCCTTTATTGCCACGCCGCAATGGCTGAATTGGCGGAGCGCGGTTCCGCCCGGGTTTCTTCTTGTCAGCCTTGCCCTGATGATCTTCATCATGGCTTTGGCGCGCGCAGGGCATGGCATTTTTATCAATGGCCCCGCCGCATTGATGGGGTGGGTCAGTTTCAGCGCCTACCTTTTGCATGCGGCGTTGCTGAAGATCGTGTCTGGTCTGCCATTCTTGCGGACTTATTTCGACACGACGGGTTGGCTTGCGATCCCCGCGTTCGCCGCGGCGCTGTTGTGTATCGTGGCGATCGTTCTTGCAGGGTCATGGTGTACCTACCGTGCGATCGAAATGCCGATGATTGGCCTGGGGAAAACACTGCTCCGTCAACGTCGGCTGATGGTCGCGGTGAGCTGATCCTGATACGGTCGCTGACTGTCCAGAGCCTTTTCACATGGCGTTAAAACGCACTGATTCTATTTTGGTCTGGGCGTTTGCCGGGTTCCCGCGCGGCCTATAGTATGTCTCAGCCCTAACACGACAAGGAAGCGCCATGACCAGCAAACACCCTGAGACCCTCGCCCTGCATGCCGGCTGGCGCCGTGACAGCGCCACCAACGCGGTGGCGGTGCCGATCTACCAGACCACGTCGTTCCAGTTTGACAGCGCCGAACATGCGGCGAACCTGTTCGGGCTGAAGGAACTCGGCAACATCTACAGCCGCATCATGAACCCGACCAATGACGCGCTGGAACAGCGGCTGGCGGCGATCGAGGGCGGTGTGGCGGCGCTGGCGGTAGCGTCAGGGCAGTCGGCCTCGGTATTCTCGGTGCTTAATCTGGCGAAGGCGGGCGACAACATCGTCAGTTCCACCGACCTGTATGGCGGGACGTGGAACGTGTTCGCCAACACGCTGAAGGATTTGGGGGTCGAAACGCGGTTCGTCGATCCGACCGACCCCGAGGCGTTCGCCCGCGCGACCGATGACCGCACGCGGGTTTATTATGCCGAGACGCTGCCGAACCCGAAGCTGATTCCGTTCCCGATCGCGGAAGTGGCGGCGATCGGGCGGTCGTTCGGTATCCCGCTGATTATGGACAACACCGCGGCGCCGCTGCTGGTGCGGCCGTTCGATCATGGCGCGGCGGTGGTGATGTATTCGACGACCAAGTATATCGGCGGTCATGGCACGTCGATCGGCGGCATCGTCATCGATGGCGGCAATTTCGATTGGGAGGCGCACCCGGCGCGTCAGCCGGCGTTGAATACGCCCGATCCGTCCTATCACGGCGCGGTCTGGTCGCAGGCGGTCAAGCCGATGGGTCCGATCGCGTATATCCTGAAAATGCGGGTGACGCTGCTGCGCGACTTTGGTGCGGCGATGGCTCCGTTCAATGCGTTCCTGTTCATCCAGGGCGTCGAAACCCTGCCGCTGCGCATGCGTGAACACAGCCGCAACGCCCTGTCGGTCGCCAATTACCTGGCCGGGCGCAAGGACGTGTCGCGGGTCATCCACCCGGCGCACCACAAAGGCATCGGCGCCGAACGGACCGCGAAGTATCTGCCGCACGGGCAGGGCGGGCTGGTCGGGTTCGAGCTGGCGGGCGGCGCGGACGCCGGGCGCCGGTTCATCAATGCGCTGAAGATGTTCTACCATGTCGCCAATATCGGCGATGCCCGCAGCCTGGCGATCCATCCGGCGAGCACCACGCACTCGCAGTTGACGGAATCCGAGCAGGCGGCGACGGGCGTGACGCCGGGGTACGTGCGGCTGTCGATTGGGCTGGAGCATATCGACGACATCCTGGGCGATCTGTCGCAGGCGCTGGACGCCGCCAAGGGGTGACCGGTCGGGTCGCCCTGGTGACCGGCGGCGCGAAAGGGATCGGCGCGGCGATCGCCATGCGCCTGGCGGGGGATGGCTGGCGGGTCGTGGTCGCGGACCGCGATCCCGCCGGCAGCGCCCCGCCCGGCGGGCGGTACTGTGTGTGCGATGTTGGCGATGAGGCGTCGGCCGGCGCCCTGTTGGGTTCGATCGCCGGGACGGAACAGCGGCTGGATGCATTGATCTGCAATGCGGGGTTCATGATCCGCAAACCGATCGCCGATCTTTCCTTGGCGGAATGGTCCTCGGTGCTGACGACCAACCTGACCAGCACGTTCCTGCTGGTGCGTGCCGCCGAGGCCATGCTGCGCGCTGCCAAGGGGTCGGTGGTGACCATCGCATCGTCGCGTGCTCGGATGTCGGAGCCGGACACCGAATCCTATGCGGCCTCCAAAGGCGGGCTGGTGGCGCTGACTCATGCGCTGGCGATCAGTCTGGGGCCGGATATCAGGGTCAACTGCATCAGTCCCGGCTGGATTGCGACAAAGGGGCCGGAACCGACGGCGCAGGAGCATGCGTTCCATCCCGCCGGACGCGTTGGCCGGGGCGACGACATCGCGGGCCTGGTGGCGTTCCTGGTTGGGCCGGACAGCGGTTTCATCACCGGCGCGGAGTTGGTCGTGGACGGCGGCGTGACGCGGAAGATGATTTATCCCGAGTAGGGCTGGCTTTTGCAAACCCAGATCGGCTGAGTCGTCGTTTCAATCGACCACCGTATGTGTTACGCGCCTCGGGCACGACAGAGACGGTCGTGCTGACGGGTAATCCGGTCCCGGTTCCCGGCCTTTTTCCGCGATGCCCGCCCTTACCGCGATTCCGTCGCGGGATGTCCACCGGCGCGACAGCAACCAAGGATCACGCGATGGCGCCGCAACCGAACCATGACGGCGCCCCGCCCGCCGGGGATAAGCTGATTGGACTGGAGGCGCTGCGGTTCATCGCCGCGTTCGCCGTGCTGGTCTGGCACTACCGGCACTTCCTGTATGTTGGCCTGGAGCCCTCCGGCTTCGTAAGGGAGAACGAGCCGTTCCATGTCCTGCTGGCGCCCTTTCATATCTATGGTTACGCGGGCGTCGAGTTGTTCTGGTGCATTTCCGGGTTCATCTTCGCCTGGAAATACGGCGAAACCCTGCGCAAGGGCGGCATGTCCCTCACCCGCTTCATGGTGTTGCGGTTTTCCCGGCTGTATCCGCTGCATCTGGTCACGCTGCTCGCCGTCGCGGCCGGGCAATGGCTCTATTTCCATGATCATGGCCAGTATTTTCTGTATGGCCTGAACGACCTGAAGCATTTCCTGTTGAGTCTGGCCTTCGCTTCCTATTGGGGTTTTCAGGATGGGCAGTCGTTCAACGGCCCGTCCTGGAGCATCTCGGCGGAAATCCTGGTCTATGTCCTGTTCTTCGCCCTGTCCCGCCGGATCACTCCGGGGCTGTGGTCCGCGGTGGCGATCACGGTGGGGGTGTCGGTGGTGGCGTCTTTGTTGCGCACCACCATCGATCTGAAGCTGGCGATCTTCGGGGCCGCCACGTTTTTCTACCTTGGCGTGGTCACCAGCCATTTGCACGCCCTGATCGAGGCCCGGCCACGCGCCGAACACGCGCGTTACGCGCTGCTGTCGCTGGCGGTGGTGATCGTGTCCGTGGCGCTGGTATATGCGGGGGTGCTGAAAATCGCCGGAGCCAGCCTGGTGCTGTTTCCGGCGCTCATTTTACTGTTCCAGCGCGTCCTGCCCCGCGCCCGGGGCGGGACCGCCACGGCCCTGGGTTTTCTGGGCGACCTCACCTACGCCAGCTACATGATCCATTTCCCGCTGCAACTGGGCTTCGTGATGCTGATGGAACGTGCGGGGATCGACATCCGCCCGCTGTTTTACACGCATGGCTTCTTCCTGGCGTATATCCTGACGGTGTTCGGCCTCGCGCGCCTGGTGTTCCGGGGTTTCGAGCGGCCCGCCCAGACCGCGATGCGGCGTGCCTTTCTGGGCTCGTATGGTGTGGGTGACGTGGTCCCTGTTGGCGAGGACCAAGGACGTCACCGGGCTTCAGGGCGACCGATGTC
>JAYUEJ010000424.1:0-5090 GCA_043739265.1 Rhodopila sp.
CGGCTACCTGAATCTGGACAAAGCCCGAACCGCCTTGTGCGCCCCACTGACATCCCGAGATCGACATTTCTCCCGGTTTGACCGGCGCACCCAGCGCAACCGCGGCCTCGGCTTGCGTCAGCAGGGTGCAGTAATTCGTTGGTTCCGCGCGTACGGTTCCGAAAGCGCCCGGGAACCCCACGAAGCCGGCAAGTATCGCTGGTTTGCGCATGCTGATCTCCATTGTCGGTCGAGAGCTATGGCGCAAATCGGTTCCGGTCAAACGTGAGCGGGAGCGGCGCACCAGGGGTTCAAGCACCGTGTTCGTGGATTGCCGAACACGCATAGGGTTCCAGGCTGGACGACAGGCCGTTGTGGGATCATGAAGGCGAACCGAACACTTTCAAACCCGGATGGCTTGAGTGGGCTTTAAAAGAATTCCATTGCGTTTGCCGGCCTTCCCGAACCAACCGTGGAGCGGCGCATGAATACGCCCATCGCGATGCCCACCGAAGACTCCATCGTCGCCGCCGTGGCCGATGCGGCCCGCACCGGAGAACCGCTGCTGATCCAGGGCAATGGGACCAAGGCCGGCATGTTGCGCCCCGTCCAGGCGGCACGGACGCTGTCCACCGCCGGTCTGTCCGGGGTCAATCTGTATGCACCGAAGGAGCTGATTATTTCGGCCCGGGCGGGAACTCCGCTGCCGGAGATCGAGGCCGCGTTGGCTGCGGGCGGGCAGCATTTGATCGCCGAACCGCCTGATCTGTCGGCTCTGCTGGGGGATACCGGTCGGCCGCAGACCTTGGGCGGCGTTGTCGCCACCAATCTGTCGGGTCCGCGCCGGGTCGCCTGGGGGGCGATGCGCGACCACGTCATGGGCGTGCGTGCGGTGACCGGCCGAGCGGAGGTGATCAGGTCGGGTGGGCGGGTGCTGAAAAATGTGACGGGTTTGGATTTGTGCAAGCTGTTGACCGGCAGTCATGGGACGCTTGGGGTGATCACCGAGATCACCCTGAAAGTGCTGCCAGCCCCGGAAGCGACCGGCACGCTGGTGTTGCCCGGTTTGGATGCGGCAGCCGGGGTGGCGGCGTTGTCGGCCGCACTCGGTTCGCCGTTTGGAGTATCCGGTGCCGTCTGGCTGCCGGCCGAAGCGGTCGTTCGGATACCGGGTTTGGCCGGGATTGGCGGGTCGGCCACGCTGATCCGGATCGAGGAGTTCGCCCCTTCGGTGGTTTACCGCATCGGCCGGCTGAAGGACCAGTTTGGCGCGGCTGGGGCGGTGACGCTCGACACGGCCGCGTCGCTGGCGGTGTGGAAAGATGTGCGCGATGCGCGGCCCTTGGTCGCCGGTCCGCACGACGCGGTTTGGCGGATTTCGGTGCGGCCGTCGGCGGGGGCGGCGGTGTTGGACGCGCTGCGACCGGTGGGTGTTGGGGGATTTTTGGATTGGGGTGGCGGATTGGTGTGGCTCGCCGGGCCGGCCAACACGGCTTCCCATGCGGCGGTGGAAGCGGCGGCGTTGGCCCATGGGGGCGTTTGGACGTTGCTGCGCGCGCCCGACGCCCTGCGGGGCGCGGTTCGCGTGGTGCCGGATGAGGCTGCTCCGCTCGCGCGCATCACCCTTGCAGTGAAAGCGGCGATGGATCCGGCCGGTATTCTTAATCCGGGCCGCCTGTACGCGGGGGTTTGACGGTGATTTCGATCCCCGGCTGGATCAGCAGTGTTGTGTTTCTGGTCACCTGCTACGTGTCAGGCTTCCAGCATGTGCGATTGAAGCGGCTGAATCCCATCATGAATTTGCAGTTCTTTATGATGGCATTCGCCCTGGCGATGATTTGGGTCAACGCGGTGTACGATCACGATATGCCTTGGCTGTCGCTGGGTTTTTTGCTGCTCGCCGTGGGCAGCCTGAGCCTGATGATCTATCAATTCCGCCGGATGCCGGCCAGGCTGCCGTTCCAGTGACGACCAATGGCCGTGTGTCATTATGTCCATCGGTTAGTATAGTAGGGTCATGCAAACCAATTTCACCGCCGAACAGCTTCGCGACCCGGACACCGCATCGTCCAACGCGATACTGCGGACCTGCGTCCATTGCGGTTTTTGCACCGCGACCTGCCCGACATTCCTGCTGTTGGGCGACGAGCTGGATAGTCCGCGCGGGCGCATCTATCTGATCAAGGACATGCTGGAAACCGGCCGTCCCGCCACCGAAGAAGTGGTGCGCCACGTCGATCGCTGCCTGTCCTGCCTGTCCTGCATGACCACATGCCCGTCCGGCGTGAACTACATGCATCTGGTCGATCACGCTCGGACCTACATCGAGCAGACCTATCGCCGGCCGTTCGCCGAACGATGGCTGCGGTCGGTGCTGGGGTTCCTGTTGCCTCGGCCGGGTCTGTTCCGCGTGGCGCTGATGGGGGCGCGACTGGCTCGGCCGCTGGGGCGGCTGGTGCCGGGCAAGTCGATGCTGGCGCAACGGCTGCGGGCGATGCTGTCGCTGGCGCCGGCGGTGGTGCCGCCGTCCAGTCCGATCGAGAAACCGCGGGTCTATCCGGCCGAGGGGCCGCGCAAGGGCCGCGTGGCGCTGATGACCGGCTGTGCCCAGCAGGTGCTGATGCCGCGCATCAACGAGGCGACCATTCGTTTGCTGACCCGGCTGGGGGTGGAGGTCGTGGTGTCCCGCGGCGCCGGATGTTGCGGCGCACTGAACCACCATATCGGACAGCATGACCGGGCGATGGGTCTGGCGCGGGCCAATATCGAGGCGTGGTCGCGGGAGGAGGGCCTGGATGCGATCGTGATCAATGCGTCGGGCTGTGGCACCACGGTGAAGGATTACGGCTTCATGTTCCGGTCGGAGCCGGATGGGTGGCGAGCGCGGGCGGAGAAAATCGCCGGGATGACGGTCGATATAACCGAGTTCCTGTCGCGGTTCGGGTATGCCCCGACGCGGGAGGCTCCGGGGCTGACGGTGGCGTATCACTCGGCGTGCAGCCTGCAACATGGCCAGGGGGTGACGGCGGAACCGAAGACGTTGCTGAAACGAGCGGGGTTTCGTGTGGTGGAACCGAAGGAGCCGCATATTTGTTGCGGGTCGGCCGGCACCTATAATCTGTTGCAGCCGGAGATCGCGGGGCGGCTGCGGGAGCGGAAGCTGGGGAATTTGAAGGCGACGCGGCCGGACCTGATCGCGGCCGGGAACATTGGCTGCATCACGCAGTTGTCGGGCGATGCGGTGCCGGTCGTCCATACGGTGGAGTTGTTGGACTGGATGGCCGGCGGGCCGCGTCCGCCGGGTGTTCCGAGTTAACAGGCAGGTGGCGCATGGCTTTTAGGGCCGGACCTCTTTCTATCCGTCAGGGCCGGGCTTGTTCCGGCCATCCGCTCGCCAGCCGGCCGTGCGAAGATGGCCGGGACAGGCCCGGCCATGACGGTGATAGACGGGGCCTTGGAGGCGTGGCGGGATGGACGCCCGCCTTGTGGCGATTGATCGCCATGGCACTATTCCTGTTCGGACTTTGCGCTGGTGTCCACGCCCAAACCCTGGCTGAAAAGCGCGCGGCGACCGACCATCTGCTCGATGCGTTGAAGGTGGCTCCGAACGAACAAGCGGCGGCGGCGGTGGAAAGCCAACTGGAGCAGGCCTGGCTGCGGGCCGGAACGCCGGCGGTGACGTTGCTGCTCAGTCGTGGGCTGCGTTCGCTTGTGGCGGGCCAGGACGATGAGGCAGTGGAGTCCTTCTCCGACGCCATCATTTTGCAACCCGACGTGGCCGAGGCCTGGCACCAGCGGGCGCTGGCGCGGTACCACACGGGCGACGTGAACGGCGCGATCCACGATTTGCAGGAAACCGTCCGGCTGGAGCCGCGGGATTTCTCGGCATTCCGCACCCTGGCCGATATCGCCACCGCGCGGGAGGATTGGAAGGGTGCCTATGCCGCGTGGCAGAAGGTGTTGGACATTGACCCCAAGACGCCGGGGGGCGAGGAGCGGCTGCGCCTGCTGAAGCGGAAGGCGGTTGGGGAGGACACCTGATCAGTTGCCGAAAGGGTTGGTTTTCCGGCCGCCATGGCCACCGGCGGCCAGCACCAGACTGTTCAGATCCGCGGCATCGACGATGAGGTCGGCCTGTTCGCCGCAACTGGCTGTGTCGGCGCTGGTGCGCTGACCGGCCCAGTGGACCTGGAAGCTTTTCCCCGTGTTGAACTGGCTTTCGACGATCAGGCTGCCGCCCGAACGGCGCAGGATGTTCGGGTCCAGGACACAGCCGAACTGGCCCTGACGATGGACGATCAGGCGTGTGCCGTCCGCGGCCGGTTCACTGCTGGATGCCGTGAAAGCAATGATGTCGCCCAGCTGCGCCGCCGGACGGGTCCGTTCGATGATTGCCCTGACCGTGGTGACGGTGCCCAGACCATAAATGGCCGCGATGGCGACGGGGAGAAGCGAGCGGGCCAGCTTGTCGTTTGGCGTGCGCATCGGCCGCTCCATCGTCAGGGAGTGCCGTGTATAACAGGGAAATCTTTTGGAACGGTTAACGAGCAGATGTATCAGCCGAAGGTGATTGCTTTCGATCCTGATACCATTAGCCCGTGTCGCGGACTCTTCCGGCAACACGGGCCGTTGCTGGTGCGCGCCGGATTGGTGGGCGCCGGATTGGTGGGCGGCCGGCTGCGGAACGTTGGTCGATCGTCACGGCGCCGACAGGATCGCCGGCCTGCGAGCAGGCGCCTGCCCGCTTGAGACAATCATCGACGACTGCGATGGCGCACTACTGGCGGCATTCGCTTGTTCCAAAGGCAGATACAGAAACTGACGGTAGGCGATTATGCCCGCGAACAGAAAAATAAAAATCAGACCAGCGGCTACTATCTTAAGCAAACGCATCATCGGTTCTGCTCCGTCTCCGTCATGGACAAGGCCCTATCTCCGCCAAAAGGCCGGTCCCCGACCGACGGCGCCGATCCTATGTCGAAAAATCCCCCGGCGCCATTGTTTCTACAGTCCACTGAACGCTTTTCCGACATAGGTTCGATCACGATCCAAAGACCCGGGGACGGCCCGAGCCTCTGGTGCTGACGGCGAGGGCGTTCCCAGATCGGCGG
>JAYUEJ010000425.1:0-5090 GCA_043739265.1 Rhodopila sp.
GGCTTCCTTGTCCTCCAGGGCGCTCCAGTAGGTGCCGGGGTATTTGGCGCAGATCCGGCGAACCGATTCACGCAGTTCTGGGTAGTCTTCGCCCAGGGCGACAAAGGTTTCTTCGGACATGCGGCGTCTCCGTTGGTTCTGTTGGCGCGCACGCTGCCCAACGATGGCCGCCGGGTCAAACCCGGTTGGCTTTGGTTGGTCGCACGATTGACTCGCTTCTGACGTTCCGCCCGGCGCGATCATGCGCTAATTACGGTCGCAGATGATGATCCTGTTCATAACCTCCAACCGGCTGGGCGATGCGGTGCTGTCCACCGGGCTGCTGGATTACCTCATCCGTCGATATCCAGACGCTCAGATTACGATCGTCTGCGGCCCGGTGGCCGAGGGTGTGTTCGCGCGGATGCCAAATCGTGAGCGCACGATCGTGCTGCGCAAGATGAAATGGGGACTGCACTGGATTCCGCTTTGGGCGGACGCCTCGACCTATGTTTGGGACCTGGTCGTGGATATCCGTGGATCGGCACTGTCCTGGCTGGTGCCGACACACAACCGGGCGGTATTTCGCCGTATCGCGGGACCGAAGATCGCTCAGTTGGGTTCGATCCTTGGGTTATCGCCGCCACCCGCTCCGGTGGCCTGGACAAGCGAATTGGACCGGGATCGCGTTGCCGCCTTGCTGCCGGCGGACAGGCCCATCGTTGTTTTGGCTCCCACCGCGAATTGGGCGCCAAAAGTCTGGCCGGCAGAGCGTTTCGCCGCGGCTTTTCACCTTCTATCAGGTCCGGACACCGTGCCTGTCATACTGGGTGGTCCGGGACCAGCGGAACAGGAAATGGCGGCGCCACTGCTGGCTGCGTTGCCGGCGGCAATCGATCTGGTCGGCCGTCTGACGCTGCCGGAAGTTGTCGCCTGCCTGCAACGCGCTCGTTTGTTCATCGGCAACGATTCCGGGTTGATGCATGTGTCGGCGGCGGCCGGGGCACCGACCATCGGGCTGTTCGGGCCGACCGACGCGGCGACCTATACCCCTACCGGGCGGCTGGCCGCGGCGGTGGTGGGGAGTTCCATGGCCGCGATCACGGTGGACCAGGTGGTTGAGGCCGCTGAACGGTTGCTGAACGAGACGACCTGAAGTCCCCGTCTGTATGTGTGGACCGCTGGACCAGGCGGTGATGGAGGCTGCGGACTATCCTGCAAACCCCACCAATTGGTCCAAACTGTCCTTCACGTCCCGCCCGGTGGTTTCAAGCTGCCCGTCCGCCCGGGCGTAAAGCGCCTCCCGACTGGCCAGAATATCCCGCAGGTCCGCCATCGATCGACGGTTGTCGCGCATCGGGCGCAGATCACCCTGGTCGATGACCCGCCGCATGTGGTCTTCGGGCGAGGCTTTCACCCAGACCGTCAGGCAGGCCGCCAGCAGCCGTTCGAATGTCTCGGCTTCCGCCACGATCCCACCGCCGGCAGCGATCACGGCCTTTGAATGCGTGGCGATCAGCCGATCCAGAACGGCGCGCTCAAGCCTGCGGAATCCGGGTTGGCCATGCAGTTCCATGATCTCGCCCAGGCCCAGGCCGGCTTCTTTCTCGATCTCCCCATCCAGTTCCAGGAATGGCACATCCAGCCTGGAGGCCAGCAGGCGGCCGAGCGTGGACTTCCCTGCCCCGCGCAGGCCGATCAGCGCGATGCGATCGCGGTAGCCCGGCGCCCGTTCGGCCGGCGGTGCGAGCGATTCACCGGCATCCTCCAGCACCGCTCGCAGATCGACGTTCAGCGCGGCGGCCAGTGCCCGGAGCAGCAGAATGGAACCATTGCCGGTTCCAGCCTCGACCGCCGAGATATAGCGTTCGGACACGCCGGACTGGGCCGCCAGAATGCGCCGCGTCATGCCCCGGCGCGCCCGCAGCAGCCTCACCCGCTGGCCGAGCGCGGCGAGGAACGCGGTGTCCTCGGGGGATTGGGTCATGCATCGATACCGAGGTGGCGGTGCATCAGGCCAGGGTCGGCGCGCAGAACATCAGGCGCGCCGGTCCAGGCAATCCGGCCCTTGACCAGGATCACGACGCGATCCACCACGGAAAGGACGGCGGAGATCGTCTTGTCCACGACGATAACCGCAACGCCGGCCTCCCGGACGATGCGAATGACCCGCCAGATTTCGTCGCGCAGCAACGGGGCCAAGCCCTCGGTGGCTTCATCCAGGATCAGCAGCCTGGGGTTGGTCATCAGGGCGCGGCCGATCGCCAGCATCTGCTGTTCGCCACCGGACAACTGGTTGCCTCGGTTGCCGGCGCGTTGGCTTAGCCTTGGGAACAGGTCGAGTACACGCGCTTCGGTCCAATCGCCGGCGGTCGCGGCGAGACGCAGGTTTTCCAGAACTGTCAGAGTGGCGAACACGCCGCGGCCTTCGGGCACCACCGCGATGCCTTTGCGTGCTCGGGCAAAAGCCGGCAGTCCGGCGGCGTCGGTGCCATCCAGCAGGACCTGGCCCTGCTGAGCCGGCAGCAGACCGATCAGGGTACGGATCAGGGTTGTTTTGCCCATGCCGTTGCGGCCCATCAGACCAATCGTCTCGCCGGGGTCAATGTCGAGGTCGATGCCATGCAGCACTCGGCTCTCGCCATACCCGGCGGACAGGGCGCGCGCGGCGAGGATCGCGGTCATGGCGACCAACGATGGGGCTGACCCTGCTTCGATCTCCCAATCGTCACGGGGATGGAAAAGCAGCCCGTGTGTGGGTCCCGCGGGCGGATCGCGATCATACGCCATGCCCCAAATAGGCATCGCGCACGGCTTCGGAGGTGCGGATTTGATCAGGCGTGCCGGTTGCGAGGACGCGGCCGTCAACCATGACAGTAATGATGTCGGCAACGGCGAAGACGACGTCCATGTCGTGCTCGACCAGTAGCACGGCGTGGTCGCGGCCGAGGTCGCGCAGCAGGTTGGCGACCGGGATGGTTTCCTCCGGCCCCAGTCCGGCGAGTGGTTCGTCCAGCAAAAGAACGGCGGGGGTGCCGGCCAGTGCCATCGCGATCTCGAGCAAGCGGGCCTGGCCATGACTGAGTGTGCCGGCGATAGCGTCCCGGGCATCGGCCAGGCCGGCACGATGCAGGGCGGCCAATGCAGCCTGAATCATGTTCCCATCCAGTGCCAAACTGGTCAGACCCATTCCGGTTCGGGCCTGAACCCCCAGACGCGCGTTTTCCAGCACGGTCATGTCAGGCATGACATTGGTCCGCTGGAAAGTACGTCCGACGCCCGCGTACCCTCGCCTCCAGGCCAGCCAGGCAGAAATGTCCTGGCGATTTAGCAAGACCTGTCCCGCCGAAAGCGGGATTTCGCCGGACAGAAGATTGATCAGCGTGCTTTTGCCGGCGCCATTCGGGCCGATCACCGCGTGCAGCGTGCCGCGCTGAAGCAGCAGCGACACCTGATCCACCGCCAGCAGTCCGCCGAAGCGCCGGGACAGGTTCGCGGCACGCATCATTGGCGCACCCGCGCGACCCTCGGGCGGGAAGGTCGCGGGTGCCTGAACCAAACCCGGCCATGCCACAAAACCAACTGCTCGTGCCGTTATGGCAGTGCGCTCCGGGTCAGGGCCCGGCGTGGCGCGGGGGCGCAAAGATTGCTGCCACCCCGCGAGGCCCTGGCGCAAGAACAACACCGCCGCGAGGAAGACAACGCCCTCGACCAGCCGGGGACGATCCGTAAGCAGCGTTCCCACCTCCTGGATCGCGGTCAGCGCGAACGCGCCAAGGATGGGTCCGTGCAAAGCCCCGATGCCGCCCAGCAGGATCATCAACAGTGCCTCGGCGGACCGGTGCCAGCCCAGCAGGTCGGGGCTGACGAAGGCATCGGTCAACGCCGACATGTGTCCGGCCAGACCGGCGAGCGCCCCGGCCAGCACGAACGCGATCAGCTTCAGGCGCTGGACGTTGTGACCCAGCGCGGCCATGCGGTTCTCGTTGGATCGGATGCCTTGCAAGGCGTGGCCGAGCATGGTGCGCATGAACCAGCACAATGCGGCATAGACGATAACCAGGGCAGCGAGGTTCACCAGCAGGAAGACCGCCGGCCGGGCGGCTCGGGATACCGGGAAACCCAAATAGGGACGTTGGATGAACAATCCGTCCGAGCCGCCGCCCAGTTGTGTGTCGTGGAAGGCGAAGAACAGCATCTGGCCGAATGCCAGAGTGGTCATCAGGAAGAAAAAGCCTTTGGTTCGCAACGCCAGTGGCCCGATCAGCACGGCTGCGATGCCGGCGGCGAGGACCGCGGCGGGAAGCGTGATCCAGATCGGGGGCGCGCCGAGGAGATGGACGGTGTAGGCGCCCAGTCCGAAGAAACCGGCGTGGGCAAGGCTGACCAGACCGGTCGCGCCGACCAATATTTGCAGGCTGAGGGCGAACAGCGCCGCGACGATCGCGGATGAGGCCAACTGCATGTGCCAGGCCGACGCCCAAAGCGGCATCGAGGCGATCGCCAGCGCCGCCGCGCCCAGCAGGCTCTGACCCGTCCTGGAGGCGACGATCATGGTCGGCCGAACAGCCCGGTTGGGCGCCACAAGAGGACCGCCGCCATCATCGCACACACGGCCATGCCGGCGGCCTGAGGAAGATAGGCCTTCCCAAGTGTATCGATGAGACCAACCAGGAGTGCGGCCCAGAACGCTCCTGCAACCGAACCAAGGCCGCCGATCACCACGACGATGAACGACAGAATAAGGAAGCCGTCGCCCATGCCGGGGTAAACCGATTGCAGCGGGGCGGCCAAGGCGCCCGCCAGCATCGCCAGTGCCGTGCCGGCGGCGAAGACCAACGTATGCACTCGGCCGGCGTCGAGACCGAGCAGGTTCAGCATTTCGGTGTTTTCGGCGGCGGCGCGGATGGCGGAGCCGATGCGGGTGCGCTCTATCAGGCCGACCATGGCGGCGGCGACGAGCAAGCAGATGGCCAGCACGGCCAGGCGGTACGCAGAATAGCCGAAACCGCCGATCACCGGCACGGAGAAGTCCAGCATCGCGGGGATCGGCACGCTGTGGAACTGGTTGCCCAAAAGTGCCGACCTTGCCTCCTCGAACAGCAGGATCA
>JAYUEJ010000426.1:0-1634 GCA_043739265.1 Rhodopila sp.
TCGCGGCCCATGCCGACATGGGTGCCGGGATACCACTTGGTGCCGCGCTGACGGATCAGGATGTTGCCGGCGACCACGGCTTCGCCGCCGAACTTCTTGATGCCGAGGCGCCGGCCTTCGGTGTCGCGGCCGTTGCGGGACGAGCCGCCTGCCTTTTTATGTGCCATAGCGGATTACTCCTGCGTTGCGACGGAGGCGGGGTTCTCGCCGGCGATGACGGCGAACGATTCGGCGGCGTCCTGCGCGGCCGGCGGGATAGTGTCGGCCTTGGCTTCGACCGGAGCGGTATAGGTCTGGCCGTTGGCGTTGATGCCGGCGATGCGCAGCACGGTGACATGCTGGCGATGGCCGTTGCGGCGGCGGCTGTTCTGCCGGCGGCGCTTCTTGAAGATGATGACCTTGTCCAGGCGATCCTGCGCGATCACGAACGCGGTGACGGACGCATCGGCGACCAGCGGCGCGCCAATGGTCAAATTGCCATCGACGCCCACGGCCAGCACGTCGTTGAACGTGATGGTGCCGCCGGCTTCGGCATCCAGTTTCTCGACTTTCAGGACCGTGTTGGGCGTAACACGATACTGTTTTCCGCCAGTGCGGATGACAGCGAACATGGGATCAAACTTTCCAGACACTACAAATGGGCCGCGCGGGACGATGGTCACCCTGGCAGCCAGAAGCGCGCCTTATAGCGGTGGCGGCCGGGGTGTCAACCGGGAAAAGAGGCGAAAACATTAAGGCAGTCAGCAACTTGCTTATGTCAACCCGGGCATTTCGGCCGTTTCGCCGTTCATACCCGGCCGCCTTTCGAAGCCGCAAAGTCCCCGTCCTGACGACCAGCACCGCTACGGATTGCTAGAACGCCAACCCCGTCGCCTGAACCACCAGCGGCAGGGTCCGCACCATCTCCAGCACCGATTCCGGCACCGGTTCATCCACCGATACCAGGCAGATCGCATCCCCGCCCTGGCCGGATCGGCCGAGGTGGAAGGTCGCGATGTTGATCCCTGCCCCGGCCAGCGTCGCGCCGAAGCGTCCAATGAAGCCGGGTTTATCCTGGTTCGTTACATACAGCATATGTGGCGCGAAATCGGCCTCGATCCGGATCCCTTTGATCTCGACGATGCGCGGCCGCGAACCGGCGAACAACGTACCGGAAACCGAACGGGTCAGGCCTTCGGTTTCAACCGTCACCCGGACCAGAGTCAGATATTCCGTGGGCCGGTCATGCACAGTCTCGGCCACGTCGATGCCGTGATCGCGCGCGGCGACCGACGCGTTGACCATATTGATGCCTTCCATCAGCGGCGACATCAGACCGGCCAGCATCGCCGCGGTCAGCGGCCGGTGGTTCAAGGCTGCTGCCTGGCCTTCGTACTCGATGGTTACCTTATTCAGCGCGCCCTCTCGCGCCTGGGTCAACTGCCCGGCGAAGGCCCCCAACAGGCGGCAGAGTTCCAGATAGGGTTTCAATCGCGGCGCGTCCTCGGCGGAAACCGATGCCATGTTGATCGCGTTGGCGACCGCCCCGGTCAGCAGAAAATCGCTCATTTGTTCGGCGACCTGCAGGGCAACGTTCTCCTGCGCCTCGGCTGTAGCCGCCCCGAGATGCGGCGTGCAGACAACGTTCTCTAAGC
>JAYUEJ010000427.1:0-5058 GCA_043739265.1 Rhodopila sp.
GGCGCATCTACTTTGTCTTCGATCAGCAGTGCGAAGCGTTCGCCATAATCGGACACATAAACGACTATAAGATCGGACTCGCCCAGGTTGTTGCTCTTCGACACCCGTACGTCCACAACAACTCCAGACTTACCAGCAAACTTGGTGCGGGATTTGAAATCTTCGGCGAATCTCGGATTTACAGCGAATTCTTCAGCAAGAAGGAGGTCAACATCACGTTCATATTTGCGTTCAATTGTCACGTTTTATCCCAACGGTTGAACTTGCGACCCCAAAATGGCCTTTTGGAGAAAACTTGCATGCTACACCTCATCCAACTTCAAACGCGCACGCAACCGAAGCCGAGCCTCGTCATCGGCGGTAGGCTGCCGTCAGGCTTCGACATTCCGCCCCGTCCCGGCCGCCATATCGAGAATATGCTCCGCCGACTGAATGCGCCCAGCCGCTTCAAGCTCAAACAACAAATCACCGGTGGAGAGCGCCATCACCCCTGGCGGCAGACCTCGGACGAAGCGTCGTTTCCGCAGGTCTCCGTCTTCGTAGATCAACACAGCTTCCAGATCGGGGTCATCCGCGATCGCGCTATTCAATACTTCTGGCGCGGCTTGCTCACCTCGGCCACGGGAGCGGGCGCGCGGACTGACGGTCAGCAGAGCCTGATATTCCGCGAAGATTTCGGTCGGGACAATTTCGACCTGCCCATGATGCCGGCGGGCCCACAACACAACCTCCGTCGCACCCAGCCGAGCAGCATCCTGCGTAACCTCCAGATAGACCATATCCGGAATGATAACCGGGACGCCCGGAAGGGTCAGACAGTCCAACCCATCGCCCGCCACCAGGGTAATCAACGGTGAGGCATCCGTAACAATCAGACCCAGCCACCCTTTCATCGTGCTGTTTTCAACGCCTCCCGGATAAACGCCCGACCGCGCTCGCGCGCCTCAACGTTCGGCCCGTCCATCGGGGCGACCGGCGGCCGCAGACCCAGCGCGCCGAGTGCATCCAACACGTCCAGATAATTATCGAATCCTTTCTGCCGCAGCGTCGTCCATGCCAGATCGCCGGCTGCATATTGGCGGATCAGGGTTTCGCGTTCTGCCTCGGTCATCTGCGTTTCTCCGTTAGAAGGCATTCAGCCGGTCCCGGTCGATATTCACCTGAAGCCGCCGTTTCTCCACCGGTTCCGGCAACAAATCCACCGGGCGCCCGAGCAATTCGGCGATTCGCTGCTCCAGGCCAGTCAATCGAAAAAGGTCGATATGGGCGTCGCGGTCCAGTTCGACCACAAGGTCCACATCGCTATCAGGCCCCGCTTCGCCGCGGGCCACCGACCCGAACAGCGACAGACGGCGGATTCCCGCCGTGCGCAGTTCCGCCTCGTTCGCGCGCAAGATCGCGAGAACATCCTCGGCGCACACTTGTGAGACACTTCCGACCATCAGCCCATTCCCAACCGAGGGTTCATAGCCTGTTTTCGTGCTGGACATCCAACCCTCTCTGCCCGCCATCGGCCAGGAGCGCGGCGCCTTTTGTTCCCCCGCCGACGGCAGGCCCGCACCCAAGAAGGCGACGGACATTCGGGCGAGCACCGCGAAGCACGGCAGGGGCAATATTTCAACAGCCCGCTACGACAGCGCCAACAGATCCAAGCGCAGCCGCTCCGGACCAGTCTCCCCCAGCAATCCCTCGACGTCCGAATGGGTCCGCTGCCAGACCGGCACCGCCGCCCCCAAAGCCGACCGGCCCGCCGCGGTCAGAACCAGGACACGCCGCCGCCTGTCCTTCTCCCCCGTCAGCACTGCGACATAACCGCGCCGCTCCAGCGGCTTCAGGTTCGCGGTCAGCGTCGTCCGATCCATCGCCAGCAACGCCGCAACCTGCGCAACCCCAGCCGGCTCCGGCCGATTGAGCGACATCAGCAGCGAGAACTGGCCGCTGGTCAGCCCAACCGGCCTCAGCGCCTCATCGAACCGCCGAACCAAGGCCCGCGCCGCCCGCTGCACATGCAGGCACAGGCAGGCATCGCGGACAAATAACGTGGTGGTAAAGGATGGTTCATCCAGCGACTGCATCGCACATTTAAGGTTGACATCAACCTATGTGTCAAGGAAACTCACCCGAGGCAAGGGAGCATACAGCCATGGCCACGCGCGTTTTCATCCTGCTCGGGACCAGGAAAGGCGTCTTCACCCTGGAAAGCGATGCGCGCCGGAAAGACTGGTCGCTGCAAGGCCCGTTCTGCGAAACCTGGCCGATGAACCACGTCATCGCCGATCCCGCCACCGGAACGATCTACGCCGGCGGCGGCAACGAATGGTTCGGCCCCGCCGTCTGGAAATCCACCGACCTCGGCGCGACCTGGACGCACTCCAGCGATGGCCTCACCTACCCTGAGGGTACCGATGCGATCAAATCGGTCTGGAGCCTCGCCCCGAGCAACGGCCGCCTGTATGCCGGCGTGCAACCAGCCGGCCTGTTCAGCAGCGACAATGCCGGCGAATCCTGGACCCACATCGCCGGCCTGCGCGCCCACCCCTCGGCGCCGAAATGGCAGCCGGGCGGCGCGGGGTTGATCCTGCACTCGATCGTTCCGCATCCCGATGACCCTGACCAGATCTGGATCGGCATCTCGGCGGCCGGCGTGTTCCACACCGCGGACGGCGGCGCCACCTGGGCACCGCGCAATACCGGCACACGCTGCGACTACAACCCGGAGGGACAGAAATATCCCGAATTCGGCCAGTGCGTGCATTGTATCGTCATGGCACCGAACCAGCCGAACCGCTTGTATCAGCAAAATCACTGCGGCATGTATCGCTCGGATGACGGCGGTCAACACTGGGAGAGTATCGAATCCGGCCTGCCCTCCAGCTTCGGTTTCCCCGCCGTTGTCCATCCGCGCGACCCATCGACGCTGTTCCTGCTGCCGCTCAACGGCGACACCGCCGGCCGCTACGTCCCCGACGGCAAGGCCGCCGTTTACCGCACCCGCGACGGCGGCGCGCAATGGCAGGCGATGCGACAGGGCCTGCCGCAGGAAAACGCGTTCTTCGGCGTGCTGCGCCAGGCAATGGCCGCCGATCGGCTGGAACCAGCGGGGGTCTATGCCGGCACCAACACCGGCACGCTGTTCGCCAGCGCCGACGAAGGCGACTCCTGGACCAGCATCGCCCAGCACCTGCCGCCGATCCTGTCGGTGGAGACTCTGGTCCTCGACACCTAGATGGCCGGCGTGACGGTTGTACTACCCCCTGCCCTGCTACGGCTGTTTCCCGGCTGTGAGCACGAACCGGTCGTGTCCGCCACGACTGTCAGCGAAATGATCGATGCATTGGACGCGCGCTGGCCAGGGATGCGCGACCGCCTGTGCGACTCCACGCCAAAGGTCCGCCGCCACATCAACATCTTCGTGGAAGGCCGGCGCGCGACGTTGGAGACGCCGATTACCCCGGCCGCCGAGGTGTTCGTCATGACGGCGATCAGCGGCGGCTGATCCGGGTTTCTCGCGGCCAGGACGCCCGCGCAGGCGAAGCAACCTGTGTTCGATAGATCACTTTTCTCTAACTATAAAAAATTGATTTCTATTTAAAAATTACATCAATTCTCCATTGACCCCGCCAAAGTCTCTCTTTATGAGATTCTCACCATTGCAGAATTGTGCAACAGCAACCCGAGCGCCGACCGCGCCCCCGATATGGGAATGAAAACCAGTGACAACCCCGCAAAACTACGACGCCATCATCATCGGCGCCGGCATATCCGGCCTGTACCAGCTTCTTCGCCTGCGGGAGCTCGGCATGACCGTTCGGGTGCTCGAAGCCGGCACCGGAGTCGGCGGCACCTGGTACTGGAACCGCTACCCGGGCGCGCGTTTCGATTCCGAAAGTTATTCCTACAGCTATTCGTTCTCGAAGGAATTGCTCCAGGAATGGGATTGGTCGGAGCATTTTTCCGGCCAGCCGGAAACCTTGCGCTACCTGAACCACGTCGCCGACAAGTTCGACCTGCGCCGGGACATTCAGTTCCGCAGCCGGGTCGCCTCGGCGCATTACCAGGACGGTTCCCCCGGATGGGATGTCACGCTACAGGACGGCAGCCGGTTTCGGTCGCGGTTTCTGATCACCGCCGTCGGTCCGCTGTCCACCCCAACCCTGCCGCGCATACAGGGCGTGGACGCATTCACCGGCGCCTCCTTCCACACGGCCCGCTGGCCACATGAACCGGTCAGCTTCGAAGGCAAACGGGTCGCGGTCATCGGCACGGGTGCCACAGGCGTGCAGACCATCCAGGAAGTCGCCAAGACCGCCGGCCAACTGACCGTGTTCCAGCGCACGCCGAACTGGTGCGCCCCGCTGCATAACGGCAAAATCGACGCGGCGGAAATGGCGAAGATCAGGGCCGGCTATCCGGAGATGTTCCAGCGCTGCCAGGAAACCTTCGCCTGCTTCATCCATACGCCGGACCCACGCGGCACGTTCGAGGTCTCCGATGAGGTGCGCGAGGCGTTCTGGGAGACGCTGTACGCCTCCCCCGGATTCGGCATCTGGCAGGGTAATTTCCGCGACATGATGACCGACCGGAAAGCGAACGCGCTGATCAGCGATTTCGTTGCCAAAAAGATCCGTCAGCGGGTGAACGACCCCAAGGTGGCGGAGAAGCTGATCCCGACGAACCACGGTTTCGGCACCAGGCGCGTGCCGCTGGAAACCCGGTATTTTGAGGTTTACAACCAGGACAACGTGCAACTGGTCGATATCTCGGAAACCCCGATCGAGCGGATCACGCCGAACGGCATCAAGACCAGCAATGCCGAATACGAATTCGACATCATCATCTATGCGACCGGCTTCGATGCCATCACCGGTAGTTTCGACCGGATCGACATTCGCGGCGAGAACGGGCTGCGGCTGAAGGACAGGTGGAAGGCCGGACCGGAGACCTACCTGGGCGTCATGGTCAACGGCTTCCCCAACATGATGATGCTGATGGGACCACATACCGCGCTGGGCAATATTCCACGCAGTATCGAATACAATGTCCAATGGGTCACCGATC
>JAYUEJ010000428.1:0-1631 GCA_043739265.1 Rhodopila sp.
AACGCCCCGATGTCCAAACTTCATGACGCAGGCTGCGACGTCGTCATGCTCGGCACCATCGTGCGCGACACCAACATCATCATTCAGACCGCCCGAAAAATGAGTTGGGATGTCGATTTGGTCGGCCAGTTCGCGGCCTATGATACCGCCGTCGCCAGCCTTCCCGGCGGCGCGACCGAGGGTTTCTACTGCATGACCCCTGCCCTCTATGCTTATCCCGACGATCCCCGCCCCGCCGTGCAGGATTTCGCCAAGCGGTACAAAGCCCGCTATGGCCGCGATCCAAATTTCCATGGCGAGGTCGGCTATACTGCCGCGAGCATGGTCCTGATCGGGTTGGACAAAGCCGGCAAAGACCTGACCGTGGACAGTTTTATCCACGCAATGGAAACCATCAATGACTACAAGGACATCTTCGGTTCAGCATTGTCCTTCGGGCCAGATCAGCATCACGGCTCCACCCGCTCATTCCTGACCGTGGTGAAGAACGGCCGCTGGTCCGCTGTCGAGCAACAAGCCCTGGGCTACTGATCCAGGTTTAGCCGCGTCCACACCGCTGTCTTGATGGCGGTGTGGACGGCGGGAATATCCGCCGAGGCATCCAGCAACACGCAACGATCCGGTTGCGCCGCGGCGATCTCCCGGAATCCCTGCCGCACACGGCCATGAAACGCCGCATCCAACCGTTCGTAACGATCGGCTTCACCGCCACGCCGCCGCATCCGTTCGGCCGCCACGGATTCCGGAACGTCCAGCACCAGGGTCAGGTCCGGTGCGACACTCAAAAGTCCAATCAGTGACGCAATGAACGCCCGGTCGGCACCCTGACCGTACCCCTGGTAAGCCAACGTCGAATCGAAGAACCGGTCGCAAATGACCCATGTGCCTGCCGACAGCGCCGGCTGCACCGTCTTCGCCACATGCTCCGCCCGCGCGGCGAAATGCAGCAATGTCTCGGCCCGCGGCGACCAGTCCACCGTTCCGCCCAGCAAAAGACCGCGCAGCAACTCCGCACCCGGCGAGCCACCAGGTTCCCGCGTGCGCAGCACAGCCACACCGCGCGCCATCAAAGCGTCAGCCAACAGGGCGGACTGGGTTGTCTTGCCAGCCCCCTCCCCGCCCTCCAGCGTAACGAAGCGTCCCGGGTTCACGTCCCGGTCACATATTTCGACAGCACCGCCATCGCCCGACCCGGCAGGCCCAACCGAGGCACATCGGCCGCCGCCAGTAATCGCACGTCCATGTTGGGGACGCCCTGGCCGCTCAGGGTCAGCTTACCCAGGGTATCGCCCCTGGCGATCGGTGCGGTCAGCGGCGAGTCGAAGCTGACCTTGACGGACGCCTTCTGCCGCCAGTTTCGCGGCATCGTCACGATCAGGTCGTGCCCTGCCACAAGGGCCACCGACCGCTCGGTTCCCAACCAGACCGGCACGTGCTCGATCACGTCGGTGGCGGCAAACAGCGTGACGTCCTCAAAATTGAAGAACGCCCAGTCCATCAGCCGCTCGCCCTCCTCGGCGCGTTCCCGCATCGAGGTCATGCCGTTCAGCACCAGGATCACCCGGCGCCCATTACGCTTTGAACTTGCGACAAGGCCATAGCCGCCGGCGTCGGTATGGCCGGTCTTCAGC
>JAYUEJ010000429.1:0-5051 GCA_043739265.1 Rhodopila sp.
GTGGCGCTTCGTGGTCCTCCGGCTGCCTCCGTGATAAAAATGCGGACAGAATGAACGAACCCGCGATTTGCACGCTCCCCATGTCCGGGACACCACGCGTGTCACCCCCACAAAGGAACGATCGCGCAACACGTCATCGATAAAGGCTGATATAGACCAGGTGGCTGTTTGATAAATTCATGGCGGGCAACAGCCGAACCGTGCCCGTCCAGCACGACGCCCTGCGCCGGTCGTCACCCACAGAACAGTGCGTCCTGCGAGAATCGCCTGGTGACCCGATTGCCCTGGTCACATGCGCGCCATTTCAGGTTTTCTCGATGTCCTAAAGCACCGCAGACGGCTAAAAAGTGCTTCCAGCAGCCCCGGACCGCTGCGCTAATCCACCGCGATCGCCAATCCAAAATCGCGGGCCGTCAGGTCCCGAGGAGCAAGCAAAGCTAATCTCCGTGGCGCTTCGTGGTCCTCCGGCTGCCTCCGTGAAAAAAATGCGGAGAGAATGAACGAACGCGCGATTTGCACGCTCCCCCTGCCAGGGACACCACGCGTGTCACCCCGCCCAAGCGGCGATCTCGCAACATGCCATTGATAAAGGCTGATATAGACCAGGCGGCTCTTTAATGATTTCATTGCGGACAACAACCGAAACCTGCCCGTCCAACGGGACGCCCTCCGCCGATCATCACGCACGGACCGGTGCGTCCTGCGAGAATCGCCTCGTCACCCGAGTGCCCTGGTCACATGCGCCCCATTTCAGGTTTTCTCGATGTCCCAAAACACTGCCGACGGGCCTTTCGGAATACCACGCACGGTGTCCCGCCAGGCGGACGTCTGCAAATACCGCCCGAGCGGAATGAACGGCAGGAATTTAAAAGCCTGTAGTTGGTATTCGCGTTCCAGCTTCGTCTGCTCGGCGGGGTCGGTGACTTCGAGCCAGGTCTGGTAAATCTCTTCCATCCGGGCATCCTCGGGCCAGCCGAACCAGCCTTTCTTGCCGTCGCCGCGAATGAACGCCGCCAGCAGCGGGGTGCGGTAGTCGGGGACAGGGGCGACGGTGCAGAAAATCGACCAGCCGCCATTCGCCAACGGCTCCCGGCTGGTGCGCCGTGATTGCACGGTCGCCCAGTCCATCGCCTGATCGTCGATGTTGAAGCCGCATTGCGACAGCATCTGTGCCACCACCGACGTGGTCGAGTTGTAATAGATGTGATCGGTGGGATGCAGCAGCACCAGCCGCTCCCCTTTGTAACCCGCTTTGTCCAGCATTGCCTTGACCTGTTGCGGCGTATGGCGGACGTGGATCGCTTCCATGCCGGCCTGATCCACCTCCGGCTTGCCCGATTGCAGGAAGCCGATCGGGGCGATGGCATTGTCCGGATCGCCGCCCATGACCGCCGCCATGACCTCCCGCTGGTCCACCGCCGCCATCATCGCCTGGCGGATCGCCGGGTTGTCGGTCGGCGAAAGGGTGTGGTTCGGCCGCATGAAAAGAATTTGCCCGTAGGCATCCAAATTGCCGGTGACGACGCCGCGCGTTTGCTTCAGCAACGGGATCAGATCGGGCAGGGGGATTTCCAGCCAGTCCACCTCACCGGTGATCAGCGCGTTGGCGGCGGTCTGCGGGTCGGGAATCATCTTCCATTCCACACGATCCAGCAGCACGCGGTGGCCGCCGGCGGTGTAGCTCGCGGGTTCGTCGCGCGGCACATAGCGGTCGAACCGGGCGAACGCGGCGTGACTGGCCAGCACATGCTCATCCGCCAGCCAGCGGAACGGCCCGCTGCCGATCGCTTCGGGAATTTGCCTGAACGGGTCGGTCAGCGCCAGCCGCTCCGGCATCATCACCGGCGGGATGACGAACTGCGACAGCAGCATGCGCAGATGTGGATAAGGCTTGTTCAGCCGAAGAACGAACGTGCGGTCGTCGATCGTTTCGATAGCATGCAATCGAGCCTCCAGGGTGCCACCGGCCGGATTGCGTTTCATCCATCGCTTTAGCGAAGCGACGCAGTCCCGGGCGAGGACTTTTTCGCCGTCGTGCCACCACAGGTTCTCACGCAACCGCAACGTCCACCGCCGGGCGCCGTCTTCCATCAGATCGGATTCGACCATCTGAGGCCGGGCGTTCATCGCTTCGTCGCGGCCGTAAAGCTGGTCGAAAACCATATAGCCCATGTTTCGCGCGATCTGCGAACTGGTCCACACCGGATCGATGCTGTTAAGGGCGACCTGCGGGATCATCGTCAGGGTCCGGGCACGCAAGGCCAGCGAAGGCCGCGCCAGCGACAGGGCGGCGGCACCTGCCAAAACACCGCGTCTTTTCATGATACCCTCCCGATTTAACCGCAAGCTACCCATCTGACCGTCAGGACGTCGATAGCGGCCGCGCGCCGGCATCGCGCACTTCTTCCTCGATCGCGTCCAGCAGGCGGGAAACGAAATACCGCGGCACCCCCTTCGTTATGAAGACGATACGCGTCCGCTCATCCAGGCCGGGCCAGCGATCCAGAAAATCCGGCGGGCTGACGACGTGCCGCACACCATGGATCACCGCAGGCCGTCCGGGCATTTCCTCGATTGCCACCAGACCTTTCAACCGCAGCAGGCGCGATCCGCAATGTTCCGCGACCGCTTGCAGAAGCATCGTCAGCGCGAGGGCCGGCAACGGATGCTCCCGCACCACCACGAACGTTTCTATACCGCCATGGACTGGCAACCGCGGCGTGCGGGCCAAACGCGCGCTCAGCACTTCTATGGATGGGTCACCGAACAAATCCGAAGGCGTTGCCTCCATCGTTGTCATACGGGGCGCACCAGGATTCAACCGATCCAGTTCAGCATTCAACCCATCCGAATCCGGTCGCAAATCGGTTTTGCTGATCAGCAACCGATCGGCGAGGGCGATTTGATACCGAGCTTCGATATGATCCCGAAGGGTTGTTTCAAAGTGAATGTTATCGACGATGGTCACGATATAAGGGATTTGGTGCGTGGCGGAAACACCAGGATCGGTCATCATGCTCTGCAAGACAGGGGCGGGATCGGAAAGCCCCGACGTTTCGATCAAGACCTGATCATACGCCGCCGACCCGGCCGCCCGGCGTTCCCATAGCCCCATCAAGGTCCGGGCGAGATCGGTCTGGACGGCACAACACAGGCATCCGGTATTCAAACTGATCACCGAATCATCGCTGCTCGCGATCAGCTCATGATCCAACCCGATTTCGCCGAATTCGTTGACGATAACCGCCGTCCGCCCAAACGCCGGGTCACGCAGGATGCGCCCGATCAGCGTCGTCTTGCCGCTGCCCAGGAACCCGGTAACCACCGAAACCGGGATCAAGCGTGGACCGTTATGTCCCGGTTCCAACGGCCGTCGGCCCTTGGCGGGTCCAGGGCAGAGCCCTGGAAGTCGTCAAACCACCTTCCCAGACTCCGGCTCCATCAGATGCATCTGGTTCATATCCGCCGTCAGCGGCATCATCTCCCCCGGCGCGGCATGTGTCGCCGGATCGAGCCGAGCACACACCGGCGCGCCATCGACGAAGTAATGCACCATCGTCTCCATGCCCATCGGCTCGACGACATCCACCAGCAGATCGACCCGGCTCCAGCCCGGCTTGCCCTGCTCATGGTATTCGAACAGATGCTCCGGCCGCAGTCCCAGGACCATATTCTTGCCTTTGAACTTGCCATAGCGATCCGCCCGCGCCGGCGGGATCGGCACGGTAATGGAATCGGTCACCCGAACGGCCAAACCGCCATTCGCCCCATCCTGCACCCGGCATGGCAAGAAATTCATCGCCGGGGAACCGATAAAGCCGGCGACGAAGCGGGTTGCCGGATGGTGATACAGGTCGTTCGGCGTTCCAACCTGCTCGATCACGCCGTGGTTCATCACCACCACGCGGTCGGCCAACGTCATCGCTTCGATTTGGTCATGCGTCACATAGACGGTTGTGGTGCGAACCGTCTGATGCACCTTCTTGATCTCGGTCCGCATCTGCACCCGCAGCTTCGCATCCAAATTCGACAGCGGCTCGTCGAACAGGAACACCTTCGGGTTCCGCACGATCGCCCGTCCCATCGCCACCCGCTGCCGCTGCCCGCCGGACAGCGCCCGAGGCTTCCGTTCCAGCAACGGCACGATATCGAGGATGCGGGCGGCCTCATCGACCCGCCGCTTGATTTCCTCCTTTGGAAACTTCCGCAGCTTCAATCCGAACGCCATGTTGTCGAACACGCTCATGTGTGGATACAGCGCGTAGTTCTGGAACACCATCGCGATGTCACGGTCACGCGGCGGAACGTCGTTGACCACGTCGCCATCGATCCAGATCTCACCCGAGGTGATCTCCTCCAGCCCGGCGATCATCCGCAGGGTGGTCGATTTGCCGCAACCGGATGGGCCGACCAGCACCACGAACTCATGGTCGGCGATGTCCAGGTCGATCCCTTTCACCGCTTGGACGCCACCATCATATTCCTTGACGACTTTGCGGACGGACACTTCAGCCATGGTTATTCCGTTTCCTCGGTTAAGGTTCATGACCGGGTTGGACCCGGCCACCCATCGTTGTTGCCGGTTCAGCCCTTGGTCGCGCCCGCCGTCAGGCCCGCGACATAGTAGTCCATCAGGAACGCATAGATGACGATCGGCGGCAGTGAGGCCAGCAGGCAGGCCGCCATGATCTTGCCCCACTGGAACACGTCGCCGCGGATCAGGTCGGAGATGATCCCCACGGTCAGCACCATCTGGCTCGACGTATAGAGGTAGGCCAGCGGATACAGGAACGCGCCCCAGGATATGGTGAACGCGAAAATCGTCGCCGCGATGATGCCGGGCATCGCCACGGGGATGAAGATTTTCCACAGGATTTGCAGATAGCTGGCCCCGTCGATCAACGCGGCCTCATCCAGTTCTTTCGGAATCGAGCTGAAATAGCCGATCATGATCCAGGTGCAGAACGGCACCGCCAGCGTCGGATACAGCAGCACCAGGCACCAGAAATTGTTGATCAGGCCGATCTTGCCGATGATCTGGAACAGCGGGA
>JAYUEJ010000430.1:0-5050 GCA_043739265.1 Rhodopila sp.
CCATGACGCACATGGAAACACCAGTGATCCGTCGATTAACTTTGTTCTGAGGGGCCAGGCCCGGTCATTACGTTGGCGGGAATGCCGGCTGCCATACCGCTCTTTTGGCGCCAATGGCGGCGGGTTTTCAGCCGACCCACGACCGAAACAGCGGCAGATCGATATTGCCGCCACTGGCGATCAATGCCACGCGTCGGCCTTGCATCGCCGGGGATTCCTGGAGCAGTGCCGCGAGCGGTGCGGCACCGGCGCCCTCGATGAGGTTGTGGCTGTCGGTCCAATAGGCTCCGATCGCCGCCGCGATCTGGTGGTCGGTCACGGTGACGATTCTGTCGGCGCCGGCGAGGATGATCCGCAAAGCCTCCGGGTCCGGCTGACGCACGGCGATGCCGTCGGCCTTGGTGTCTGCCCGATTGCCCGGGATTAAATGGCCGGCCGCGAAAGACCGGGCGTAGCAATCCGCGCCGGTGCTCTGCACGCCGATCACTTTCGTCGTAAGCCCCAGCAGGTCGCGCGCCAGGATCGTGCCGCAGATGCCTGAGCCCAGGCCAATGGGCACATAGACCGCATCCAGGTCCGGGACCGACTGGAACAGTTCCAGCGCGTAGGTCGCGACACCCTTCACCAATTCGGGCGCGAAGGAGGGGACGAACACCAGATCATCAGCGGCGGCGCGGCGATGGGCTTCTTCGCGGGCTTCCTCGAAGTCTTCGCCATGCTCGATCAGCCTGGCTCCGAGGGCGGTCATCGCGGCATTCTTCTCCGCGCTGTTGCCGCGGGGAACGACGATCGTGACCGTCAGACCGAACCGGCTGCCTGCCCAGGCGAGCGACTGGCCATGATTGCCCCGGGTGGCAGAGATCAGGCCGCGCGAATCGCCGGCCCGGGCGTGGCGATCGGCGAACACGACTCCGCCACGCACTTTGAAAGCGCCGGTTGGCAGATGGTTTTCATGCTTGACCCATACCTCGGCACCAGCCCGCCGGCCGAGCAAAGGCCAGGGAATTTGTGGCGTGGCGGGCAGATGGGCGTGGACGAGATCGGCCGCGTGCCGAAGGTCGGTCAGGGAAAACATGGACTCGCTTTGGAAGGAGGGACCGGGTCAGGCACAGCCATTAGCGCCGTCCACAATGGGACCAGCCGCCGTCTTGGCCTGGAGGAAACCGGCGGTCAGCCCAACTTCAGATTGGTCGCCGCAGCCTTGCCACGCTCCATCACGACTTCGTAGCTGACCTTCTGGCCATCGTTCAGCCCCTTGAGGCCAGCGGCCTGAACCGCGGTGATATGCACGAAAACATCCTTGCCGCCGTCCTGGGGCATGATGAATCCGAAGCCTTTGGTCGCGTTGAACCATTTAACCGTTCCGACGGCCATGGTGTTCCCTCCTCAAGATGACGACCGGCTGGTGCTTTAGCCGGTCGCTTAATCCTGTCGGTCTGGAGTCGATGGTCTAACGTGATCGCCTGAGGGAAAAATCCCTGAGGCGATCGCGCCTTACATCGGCTTCAGGTTGGTCGCGGTGGACTTTCCCCGTTCCATCGCGACGTCGAAAGAGACCTTCTGTCCTTCATCCAGGCCACGCAGGCCAGCGGCCTGAACAGCAGTGATGTGAACGAACACATCCTTGCCGCCATCCTGGGGCATGATGAATCCATAACCTTTAGTGGTGTTAAACCACTTGACTGTGCCGGTAGCCATGTCTGCGTACTTCTCCGTCCACGCACCGTGCAAGATCACGCGATGCTTAAGACAATCGGGTCTTTGGACCTCCTGAGGCACCCGAAGACGGAAGCGCAGAAAGGCAAGCCAAAATACGATTGCACAAAATAGTTGGCACAGAATCCACGGGTGGAGTCAATCGCACTGCTAACGGCGGAAAAAAACAAAGCGTCATTCCGCCATCTGATAGGGCCGGAACGGGCCGGCGCGCAGACATGCCAGTCCGATCAGCGCGAGCCGCCGCAGGCTGGGGGCACTCCAGACCGACCGCCCGAGCCATTTTTGGCCGGTGCGCTGGTGGCCATGGCGGATCAGTTCGCGCCCAACCGCCCAGGCCATTTCCGCCTCCGCCGCGCGCCACAGGCGGGCCACGCGATTGCTGCCCAGACGGTCTGCGATGGCGGGGTTGCTGTAGATGGCGGCCATTGCGGGGCGGTATGCGTTGGGGTCGGACGCGTTGGACCGGTAGGCACCGGCCTGGCGTTCGCGGACGAACAACAGGGGTGCCGGGCAGCGGTCGGCCACGAACTCCCCCAGCAATGCCACGCGTGTCCAGTATTCCCAGTCTTCGCCGTAGGAGAGGTCCTGGCGGAACCGACCGGCGGTTTCGACGGCTTCGCGGCGGATCAACAGGTGGCCGCCATTGGCGAACAGGTTGCGGGTGAGCAGCGGTTCCAGCAGGCAGCCTTTGGGCGGCGGCGCGGCGAGCCGTGACCGAGGCGGGCGCGGGGGATCGTTGGCGGCGACCCGGGCATAGCGTCCGCAGGCGGCGACTGCCCAGGGGGCGGCGTCCAGCGTAGCGGCCAAACGGGCCAGGGCGTCCGGGGCCAGCCAATCGTCGCCGTCGAGGAACAGGAATGCGTCGGGCGGGGGAACAGGCGATCCGGTGCGAGCCCCGGAGAACGCGGCGATGCCGCGATTGCGGGCGGCGGAGACTCCGGCATTGTCCTGGCGGATCAACCGGATGCGCGGGTCGTTGATACTGGCCGCGACCGACGCCGTTGCATCCTTCGAGCCATCATCGACGACCACCAGCGACCAGTCGGCATGGGTTTGGGCGACTACCGACAGCAGCGCCTGGTGCAAACAGGGCGCGATATCGAATGCGGGTATGACGACGGCGATTTGCACGGTGTTTACCCCCCGGACGACGAGGAACTCTACCGCGCGAAGGTTAACATCCGGTTAACGGCGGCGTTATGCCGAGGTGGATTGGTACAATTACACTGTCATGGAATGTTCGCTTCGGTCGTTGACTCGGCCCGGGGGATCCGGGTCATGCCGAACCCTGGCTACCGGCGTCCGGGTAAATGTAAAGGCGATCACCGGATCGGCCGGCCGAAGCCTGTCTCGTATCGTTGCACCGGGAAGCCACACCGATTTCATCAGGCGTGCGGCGACCATGCGTAACCCTCTTTGCCCGCACGCGAGTACGCGCTATGGAGGGCGCCGACAGGCATGCACAGGGAGCGCCCCGGCGGGCGCGGGGACACGGATGGACGACGATCAGACGCAGCGGCCGGATAGTCTGCTGCCCTACGACAAATGGATCGAGCACGCGTTGCGGCAGGTCGTGGCGCAGGCGGTGGAGCATGCGGCGGTGCATGGCCTTCCCGGCGGCCACCATTTCTATCTCACCTTCCGCACCGGCCATCCCGGCGTGGAAATTCCGCCGCGTGTCCGCGCGCAATATCCGCAAGACATGACCATCGTGCTGCAGCACCAGTTCTGGGACCTCGGGTTCGATCGGGAGGCCCAGGCGATCCAGGTCGGCCTGTCGTTCGGCGGCGTGCCGTCCAGGCTGGTTATTCCGCTGGACGCGGTGGTCGAGTTCGCCGATCCGCATATCCGCTACGGCCTGCGCTTCCAGCCACCGGAAACACCAGCCGCCGAGGAACCGGCTTCGGTGCCGGAGGCGGTGGCCCAAGCGGCCTTGAAACCCGCCGAACCCGGTCAGGTGGTCAGCCTGGATGCGTTCCGCCGCCGCGCCCCGCAAGATTGACCCAAGCATCTTTCGGCCGGCCTTGCCCAGCCTAAACCCTTACCCGCACAAGGACGATTTCGTGGATTCACCGGTTCAGCGGCCCGCCAATTTCCTCTATTCGCCGATGTTCCCGCTGGCGCCAGACACCACACCCTGGCGGAAACTGCCGATCGAGGGCATCCGCACCATCACTGTCGAGGGCAAGACCGTCCTGCGCATTGCCCCCGAGGCACTCAGCGAACTCGCGGTCCGCGCTTTCCATGACGTGTCGCACCTGCTGCGCCCGGCCCATCTGGCGTCGCTGCGCACCATCCTGGACGACCCCGAGGCGTCCGCGAACGACCGGTTCGTCGCGCTGGATCTGCTGAAGAACGCCAACATCGCCGCCGGCGGCGTGCTGCCGATGTGCCAGGACACCGGCACCGCCATCGTGTTCGGCAAGAAGGGCCAGCGCGTCTGGGTCGATGGCGATGAGGAAGAGGCGCTATCCTGGGGGGTGCATCGCACGTACACCGAAACCAATCTGCGTTATTCGCAGATGGCGCCGCTGTCGATGTATGAGGAAGTCAACACCGGCAACAATCTTCCGGTGCAGTTCGACATCATGGCCGCCCCCGGTGAACACCATGCCGACGAATTTTCCCTGATGTTCGTCGCCAAGGGCGGCGGGTCGGCCAACAAGACGTTTCTGTTCCAGGAAACCCGCGCCATCCTGTCGCCAACGAGCCTGGCGAAGTTTCTTGAAACCAAAATGAAAACGCTGGGGACCTCGGCCTGCCCGCCGTATCATCTGGCGATCGTCATCGGCGGCACCTCCGCCGAACTGACCTTGAAAACGGTGAAGCTGGCATCGACGAAATGGCTGGATGGGCTGCCGACCACGGGCGACAGATCGGGACGCGCCTTCCGCGACCTGGACCTGGAACGGCAGGTCCTGGAGATCTCTCGTAACACCGGCATCGGCGCGCAGTTCGGCGGCAAATACTTCTGTCACGACGTGCGAGTAGTTCGGTTGGCTCGGCATGGCGCGTCGTTACCGGTGGGTATCGGTGTTTCTTGCAGCGCGGATCGGCAGATTAAGGCGAAAATCACGCCGCAGGGCGTGTTCCTGGAACAGCTCGAAACCGATCCGGCGAAGTATCTGCCGGAGACGACCGACACGCATCTGGGCGACGAGTCGGTGGCGATCGACCTGAACCGGCCGATGGCGGAGATCACGGCGGAATTGTCGCGCTATCCGGTGAAGACACGGCTGTCGCTGACCGGCACCATGGTCGTGGCGCGCGACATCGCGCATGCCAAATTGCAGGAGCGGCTGGATAACGGGCTGGCGCTGCCCGATTACCT
>JAYUEJ010000431.1:0-5042 GCA_043739265.1 Rhodopila sp.
CCGCGGCCCATCCGGGAACACATGCCCCAGGTGACCCCCGCAATCCGCGCAGTGCACCTCGGTGCGCGTCATGAACAGGCTGCGATCCTCCGTGGTCGCAACCCCGCCATCCAGCGGCTGGAAGAAGCTTGGCCAACCGGTGCCGCTTTCGAACTTGGTGTCGGATGCGAACAGCGCCTTGCCACAACCGGCACAGACAAAAGTACCTGGCCGTTTCTCGGCATTCAACGGGCTGGCCCCGGGGCGCTCGGTGCCGTGCTTGCGCAGCACATGAAACTGCGCCGGATCAAGGCGCCGGCGCCACTCTTCATCGGAATGATCGACCGGGAACCGTTCCGCCTTGGTGTCGGCGCCTCCGAATAGTCGTTTCATCATCATCACCTCCGGTCTTGCTTCGATACCAGACTACCGCGAATGCCGATGGCGCGATACCGGGCGGCGCGGCGTTCCTGCCAGCCGCGCTCCGGTCTATGCTGATGCAAACACAGGAGGCCGCCGCCATGACCAACTTTCTGTCTCTCGTCGGTAACGCGCTGCCCGACGACGCCGCCCGGGCATCCCTGGCCGGACGCATCTGGCGGCCGAAACTGGCGGGTCCATCAGTCGTCGCGATCCGCGATGGCGCCGTCGTCGATGTGTCGGCCGCTTTCCCAACGATGCGCGACCTTTGCGAATCAGCCGACCCACCGGCCGCACTCCGTCGCGCGGGCGGCGACACGGTCGGCACCGTCGCCTCACTGCTCGCCAATACACCGGCCGAAACCCGCGATCCCGCCCTGCCCTGGCTGCTGGCGCCGATCGATCTGCAGGCGATCAAGGCCGCCGGAGTGACCTTCGCCGTCTCCATGCTGGAACGCGTCATCGAGGAGCGCGCCCGCGGCGACATGAACGCCGCCGGCGCCATCCGCGACGAAGTGTCTCGCCTTGTCGGCAATGACCTCAGCAAGCTCAAACCCGGCTCGCCCGAGGCCATCCGGCTGAAAGAGGTGCTGATCCAGCAAGGGGCCTGGAGCCAGTATCTGGAAGTCGGCATCGGGCCGGATGCGGAAATCTTCACCAAATCGCAGCCGATGGCCGCCGTCGGTACCGGCATGGACGCCGGCATCCACCCCAATTCCTCCTGGAACAATCCGGAGCCGGAAGTCGTGCTGGCGGTCGCCTCCGACGGCCGCATCGTCGGCGCCACCCTCGGCAACGACGTGAACCTGCGCGATGTCGAAGGCCGATCCGCGCTGCTGTTGGGCAAAGCCAAGGACAACAACGCGTCCTGTGCCATCGGGCCGTTCCTGCGGTTTTTCGACGCCGGTTTCGGGCTGGACGACATCCGGTCAACCACCGTGACGCTGCGGGTCGATGGCCCCGAGTTCTATGTGCTGCAGGGGTCGTCCTCCCTCAGCCAGATTAGCCGTGACCCGGCGGATCTCGTGGCGCAGATGGTGAACGCGCATCACCGCTTCCCGGACGGCGCCGTGCTGTTTCTGGGGACCATGTTCGCTCCGGTCCAGGACCGCGACACGCCGGGCCAGGGGTTTACCCACAAATACGGCGACATCGTCACAATCGCCGCACCGAAGCTGGGCCGGCTGGTCAACCGGATGATGCCAACCGACCAGTGCGAGGCCTGGACGTTCGGCCCCGGCGCTCTGATGCGGAATCTGGCAGCGCGGGGGTTATTGAAAGCGAAGCCCGGCTGAATAAACCGACCGGGTTATTTTGCCATCAGGCCCAATCGCTTCGGCGCGGTCATCCGGTAACTGCGTCCGATCAGGTCGGTCACCTCCTCCCAGTCTGGCGCGCCGTCCAGCCAAAAGCCGATCCAGCCCTTGTGGCCGAGATAGGGCGGGCGGAAGAACCGTTCCGGCGCAGCCATCACCAGGATGGTTTGCGCACCGGGCGGCGCCTTGCACCACACCCCGGTGCGGCCGTCCCACCCGTGAACCATCGCGAAGATCTTGTCGCGGACGCGGAAAGTGGGAGCCGCCCACGTTTCCTTCTCGACCGTTTCGGGCAGTGCCAGGCAGATGCCGCGCAGCCGCCCCAGCGCGGCCGGAGTCACCCGCCCTGCTTCGCCAGCCGGTCGAACGCCGCCAACCGCGTGATCAGCGCCTCCATCTGCCGCAATGGGATCATGTTCGGACCGTCGCTCGGTGCCTGATCCGGGTCCGGATGCGTCTCGATAAACACCGCCGCGACGCCGATCGCCAGTGCCGCCCGAGCCAGCACCGGGGCAAACTCCCGCTGCCCGCCCGATGACGTCCCCTGCCCGCCCGGCTGCTGCACCGAGTGCGTGGCGTCGAACACGACGGGATAGCCCGTGCGGGCCATGATCGGCAGGCTGCGCATGTCACTGACAAGAGTATTATAGCCAAAACTCGCGCCGCGCTCGCACAACAGGATATTGTGGTTGCCGGTGCTGGCGATCTTAGCGGCGACGTTCACCATGTCCCACGGCGCCAGGAACTGCCCCTTTTTGACGTTGATCGCCCGCCCGGTTTCGCCCGCCGCCAGCAGCAGATCGGTCTGCCGGCACAGAAACGCGGGGATCTGCAGCACATCGACCGCCTGCGCCGCCGCGGCACAATGATCCGCCGTGTGAACATCGGTCAGCACCGGCAGACCGGTCGCCGCCCGCACATCGCTAAGGATCGTCAGCCCGGCGTCCATCCCGATCCCGCGTGCGGCCGAGGCACTGGTGCGGTTCGCCTTGTCGTAACTCGACTTATAGATGACCGGCACGCCGGTGCGGTCGGACATCTCCCGCAGAGCCTGCGCGATCTCCAGCGCATGGGCGCGCGATTCGATCTGGCACGGCCCGGCAATTAACACGAATGGCCGATTATTACCGATTTCGATCGCACCGACCCGCACGATTCGCGCTGTTTCAGAGTGCATGAACGGAACATCCTTCCCAAAAAATGGCGCTTGACGGCCCTTTCTCTCGACCCGGCGACCCGCGGTCAAGCGCACGGAAAAGTTTCGGCATCCAAGACAAACTCACCGGGACTCGTATCGAAATGGCAGATGACGAATCCGTGCATGAAAGACACACTTGTGACATTTTATTTAACACATCGACATCAAAATTTTGTGTTTAGGCATACTTTCCCGTTTTTCGAAGTTACCCACAGGGTCAAATAAGAGAAATCATCCAACCCGGGCGATTTTTGGCTCCAAGAGGGTTGTCAGCTTTGCAACCCTGCTGTTACCGCCAGTCTTGTCTGAGGATCAGATGATGAGGGCGAAGCGGATGCAGGCACGGGGAACAGCATTGAAGTCATGGCTTTTGGGCTCGGCGCTCCTGTTCAGTTGCCCGATCCTGGTCGCAAATGCTCAGGCTGCTCAGCCTAACGACCATCGCCGCCTCACATCGAAATCGCTTGCAGTGCTGCATGCCAAGCTCATCAATACTCATATCACTTTGGCGTCGGGTGCGAAAGTTTTCCATGCCATGCATGGCAGCAGCCGGCACGGCCTGGCGCACGCGTCTGGAATTTCCTGCGTCCCCTATGCGCGGGCGGCGTCCGGCATCCAGGTCGCCGGCAACGCGTGGCAGTGGTGGGGCAATGCCGAGGGCCTCTATGCTCGCGGCGACCAGCCCGAGGCCGGCAGCGTACTCAATTTCCGCGCCAATGACCGGATGCATCTTGGCCATGTCGCTGTCGTCACCCGGGTGGTGAACGCCCGTGAGGTCATTATCGACCATGCGAACTGGCCGACCGGCGGTGGTTATGGCGGCGTGTCGCGGGACGTCGCGGTGGTTGACGTGTCGGAGGCCAACAACTGGTCGGCGGTGCGTGTCGAACTCGGCCGCGGCGGCACGTTCGGGTCGGTCTATCCGACCTATGGCTTCATCTATAATCGCTCTGACTCAGGCATTCTGCTCGCCAGCGTGACCCGCCCGGCCCCTCAGCCGGACATCAATCCAGCCCGAACCGACCTGCGCCCCGTCGCCGAACGGCCGTGGCGCATCGTCGAGGAAGTGGCCGAGGCACCGTCAGGCACATCCCGTTCACGGATGGTCCCGGTTCCCGCCAGGCGTTAGAGCATTTTCACGATAACTGGAATCCGCCGGCCTCGTCCCGCATCGGCACGTCCCCGCCTGGCTATCGCATTCCAGTTGTCGCCGGTTTCGAACACTACGACAGCGGGGTCGGCGTCACCGATCGAGCGTTCGAAACGCCTGCGGTTCACCCGGATGCACGTCAATAACCGCGGATCGGGCTTTTTCCACAGCCACTGGGATGCTTACCGGGACTGAGCCCGGCAGCCCGGCCTTACCTTTGATCATCAGCGATAGAGTCGTCAGTTTGAACGCGTCATGTCGGCGGCCAGCAGCCGCCAACATGACCAGGACTCCTACATTACAGACCGAAAGATCAGACCTTCACCATCGGACAGGCGTTATCCGACAGCGGCCGAAACGCTTCTTCGGCTGGCGTGGTGCTGATGAGCTTGTACAAATCCCACTCGTGCTTGCTTTCCGAGGGCTTTTTCACCTCGAACAAATAAGCCGGCGTGATCCTGCGCCCGTCCTCGCGGATTCTGCCTGGCCCAAAGCAATCGTCGTCCGTCGGTATCGCCTTCATGCGGGCGACGGTGGCGGCACCATCCAACCTGGCGTTGGCCGCACCCATATCCTGGCAGGTTTTCAGATAGTGCAACGTGCAGGAGTAATTGCCCGCCTGCGCCATGTTCGGCCACAGCGTCACTTTCGGCTGAATGCGCTTCTGGAAGGCGCGGGTCTTGTCGTTCAGGTCCCAGTAATAGGTTTCCGACAGGCGGGTGCCGGCCGCCAGTTCGATCCCAACCGAACGCATATCGGTGGAGTAGGCGACCATCGCGGCCAGGTTCATGGTCTTCTGCAAACCGAATTCGTGCGCCTGTTTGATGATATTGATCAGATCCGCCCCCGCGCCGCAGATGCCCAAAATTTTCGCGCCGGACGCCTGAGCCTTGACCAGGAACGCCGAGAAATCGGTCGTCTCCGGGAACGGATAGATCTGCGCACCGAGCACTTTTCCCCCGCCTTCCTCGACGAACTT
>JAYUEJ010000432.1:0-1625 GCA_043739265.1 Rhodopila sp.
GCAGCCAATCCAACAGCGGGCGCCACAGCGATGTCTCGGCCCGCGCACCGGCTGCCATGCCGATATGTCCGGCCGCTGGCTGGTGCAGGACGGCACCCGGAATAAGCCGAACGAGCGGGAGGGCGGACTCCGGGGGCACGATGCGGTCGCGCCCCGGGATCGCGACGAAGGTTGGTTTGGCGATCATCGTTGGATCGATCGGCAGTCCGGCGATCCGCCAGTTGCCGCGGGCCGGCGCGTTTTCGCCGTACCATTCGCCCAGACAGGTGCGCGCCACCTCGGCCGCCAGCGGAATACCGTCGTTCAGCCAGTCCTCAAGCGCCACGAACAGCCTGGCCCGCTCGCTGTCCTGCGGCAGGCGGGCGAAGGCGCGGTATTTCTCGGCCACGCCCCACGGGTCCAGTAACGTGAACAACGTTTGCAGCAAATCGACGGGAAGCGAGCGGCTGAAGGCCAAGGCGGGTTCCAGCAGCGGCAGGGTCCGCGCGACCTGGATCGCCCGTTCGGGATCGGGGGCATGGAAATCCCATGGCGCGGCCAGCAGTGCCAGGCCGGCGATCAAATCCGGCCGGCGTTGGGCGGCAGCGACGGCCAGCGTGCCGCCCATGCAATAGCCTGCCAGCACCGGTGGTGTCCCCGTGGCCAGGGCCGCCGCCGTCATCGCCCGCTCCATGCGGCCCGCAACATAGTCGGTCAGGGTGAACCGGCGTTCGGTATCCCCCGGCCAACCCCAGTCCAGCAGCAGCGGTCGCACACCCTGGCTCGCAAGCCAGCGCAGCATCGAATAACCGTCCGCCAAATCGAGCACATAGGCCCGATTGACCAGGCTTGGGACGAACAGGATGGGCCGTCCGCCTTGGGTGCCGTAATCCAGCAGCCGCGTCCCGCCCTCCGCCCAGATGGCCGGCGGGTCGATCAGGTCGCGCCGCCACTCGTGCCGCCGGTAGGCGGCGATCCCTCCAATAAGTTCGGCATCCTGCCGAAGCGGCTCCGCCACTACGCCGGCCGGACATTCACCTTTGCGATTTCCGTCCAGGTTGGCGCTTTGGATGGCGCTTCGCAGGGACTCGAGGATGGTCGCCACGGTCGAGTTCGGCCAGCCGGTGGTCCAAAGCGGCGACGTGGCGCCTGAGACGTTCGACCTCAGCATCGCGAGGGTCAGGTGCAGCAGCAGCGGGCGCGGGCCGCGGCGCATCAGCGGCCCCGGTCTGTCCGTCCGGTCTGTCATAGGACTCGGCACCCGGTCCGGCAGCGTTGGACGGTCCCTTCAGAATGGCGGACATGGTCCCCGCCCACAACGTTATGACATTCTGCCAGGCTTCGTGAATTTCCGGGTCGGCCGCCATGGCCGACAGCTCGCTTTGCCACAGAGTGGTCCAATCCCGCGCCAGCTTGCCAGGGTCGGGCGTCATGGGTGCGGCGTGGTCGCCCGGGTTTGCCTCGCTGAACCCGGCCTTTGCCTGGCCAGCCGCGTCCCGATCGCCCGCGGACTGTGCGGTGATGTCCAACCCGGCGTCCGCTACCATGCCGCATTCATACTCCTCGTGGGCCGGGGCATAGCCGCGGCGTGTCATGTGCCAAACCTGAAACCGGCGTTCCGGCGGGTATTGGGAACGGATTCTCTC
>JAYUEJ010000433.1:0-5038 GCA_043739265.1 Rhodopila sp.
GCCGGGCTGCTCGCCAATCCATATATCGTGCCGGGTGCTGGATCGTCGCGTCTGCGGCGTTGCATTTCGGCCGGGGAGGCGCTGCCCGCCGATATCGGCAGTCGTTGGAAATCCATTGTCGGTGTCGATATCCTTGACGGAATAGGTTCCACCGAGATGCTGCATATTTTCATCAGCAACCACCCGGACGACATTCGTTACGGTTCAAGTGGAAAACCGGTGCCCGGTTACGACGCCCGCATCGTCGATGAACACGACCGCCCGGTGCCGCATGGAGAACCCGGGGAATTGGTGGTTCGCGGCGACAGTGCCGCCGAGGGCTACTGGAACCAGCGCGCCAAGACGCGGCGGACGTTTCAGGGCGCATGGACCTATACCGGCGACACCTACACCAGGGATGCGGACGGCTATTTTCGCTTCCAGGGCCGCAGCGATGAGATGCTGAAAGTCAGCGGCGTCTGGGTTTCTCCGTTCGAGGTCGAAGAAGCGCTGATCTCCCATCCCGCGGTGCTGGAGGCCGCGGTGATCGGCCGGCAGGACCGTGATGGACTGGTCAAACCGAAGGCGTTCGTGATCTTGCGTGATGGCGGCCAGGGCACGGACGCACTGGTCACCGCATTGCAGGCACATGTGAAAGATCGTGTTGGGGTATGGAAATACCCACGCTGGATCGAATTCGTCGAAACCCTGCCAAAGACCGCCACCGGTAAAATCCAGCGCTTCCGGCTGCGGGAAACCTGATGCGACCCGGCACAATCGAGGTCAGCGGCGGCACGTTGGAAACCGGCTGGTGGGGTCCGGTGCCGGCCGAGGCTCCGACGCTGGTGCTGCTGCATGAGGGTCTTGGCAGCGTGGCACTGTGGCGCGACGTGCCGGCCCGTCTGGCCGCCGCAACGCGGTGGGGTGTGTTCGCTTACTCGCGGTTTGGGTATGGGCATTCAGATACGACCCCGCTGCCAAGGCCGATGACCTATATGCATGATGAGGCGCTGATTGTGCTGCCACAGGTGCTGCGCGCGGCCGGGATCGACCGGGCGGTTCTGGTCGGCCATTCCGATGGCGGGTCGATCGCGGCGATCTATGCGGGGTCAGGCGTCCGGTCCACGCTCCTCGGCCTCGTAACAATCGCCGCCCACTTCGTCGTCGAGGACCTGAACCTCGTCAGCATCCGCCAAATCGCGGCCGCCTATGAAACCGGCGGCCTCCGCCAACGTTTGCAACGCTATCATCGCGACGTCGATGCCGCATTCCGGGGTTGGAACGATGCCTGGCTCGACCCGCGTTTCCGGGATTTCGACATTTCCGGCGTCCTGCCGCACATCCAGGTTCCCATCCTGGCGCTGCAAGGGACCGACGATCCTTACGGCACCGATGTCCAGCTTCGCGTCCTGGAAGCCAACGTGCGTGCGCCGATCACGACACAGTCTATCGCCGGGGCGAAACACTCACCGCATCTGGAGGCCCCGGACACAACCCTGGCCGCCATCGCCTGCTTCATTGCCAAACTGCCGCGAGGTGCCACGACGTGATCGATTTCCAGACCGACCCGACCCGCTACCGTCATTGGAAGCTGTCTTATGACGGACCCGTCGCGACCCTGACGATGGACGTCGATCCGGCCGGCGGCCTGATGGATGGGTACGAACTGAAACTGAATTCATATGACCTTGGCGTGGATATCGAACTCGCCGACGCCGTGCAGCGGCTGCGGTTCGAACATCCCGAGGTCAAAACGGTCGTTCTGCGATCGGGCAAGGAGGGAGTTTTTTGCGCCGGTGCCAATATCCGCATGCTGGGCAAGGCATCCCATGGCCACAAGGTGAATTTCTGTAAATTTACCAACGAAACAAGATTTTCGATCGAGGACGCCTCGGAAAATTCCGGCCAGACCTACATGGCCGCGATCGCCGGCAGCGCGGCCGGCGGCGGCTACGAACTGGCGGTCACCGCCGACCACATCATGCTGATCGACGACCGCCGCTCGTCTGTTTCTTTACCGGAATT
Organism: Rhodopila sp.; assembly: GCA_043739265.1. GTDB lineage: Bacteria > Pseudomonadota > Alphaproteobacteria > Acetobacterales > Acetobacteraceae > Rhodopila. The sequence goes on from JAYUEJ010000433.1 coordinate 2,005, forward strand.
ACCACTGCTGGCCGTGCTGCCCGGCACCGGCGGCCTGACGCGGCTGACCGACAAGCGGCGCGTGCGCCGCGATCGTGCCGACATCTTCTGCACCGCCGAGGAAGGTGTGCGCGGCAATCGCGCCGTCGAATGGCGGCTGGTCGATGAGGTCGTTCCGCCGTCCGCATGGGAGGCCAAGGTCACCGAACGCGCCCTGGAACTCGCGGCCCGATCGGATCGTGATGGCGTCAAGGGCGTTGCGCTGACCAGGCTGGATCGCACGATCGCGGACGACGCGATCACCTATGACTACGTCAAAGTGGCACTGGACCGCGTCGGCCGATGCGCAACCGTGACGATCTGGGGACCATCCGAATTGCCGGGCGACCTGCGCGGCATTCTTGACGCGGGCGCAACATTCTGGCCGCTCGCGATGGCTCGGCAACTCGATGACGCAATGCTGCATCTGCGGCTGAATGAGCCGACCATCGGCCTGCTGGTGTTCCGGACCCATGGTGATCCAGCCCTGGTGATGGCCGCCGACAGTCTGCTGGAGCAATACCAGACCGATTGGCTGGTCAGGGAAGTCCGGTTGCTGCTCAAGCGCGTCCTGAAGCGCGTCGATATGATGGCCCGCAGCCTGATCGCCCTGATCGAGCCTGAAAGCTGCTTCGCCGGCACACTGGCTGAACTGGCGTTCGCCGCTGACCGCTCAATCATGTTCGCCGGCGGCGGCAATCGCGGCCCCGCCACGCTGCACTTGTCAGCCTTGAATTTCTCCGCCTATCCGATGGGCAACGGCATGTCGCGGCTGGCCAACCGTTTCTACGGCGAACCAGAGTCGCTTACCACCGCCGCCGGACTGATCGGCGAAACCCTCGACGCCGACACGACGGAACGCCACGGCCTGGTGACCTTCGCCTACGACGAAATCGACTGGGACGACGAGGTCAGGCTGATCCTGGAGGAACGCGCGTCCTTCTCCCCCGACGCGTTGACCGGCCTGGAAGCCAACCTGCGCTTCGCCGGCCCCGAAACGATGGAAACCCGCATCTTCGGCCGCCTGACCGCGTGGCAGAACTGGATTTTTCAGCGACCCAACGCGGTGGGCGAAAATGGATCGCTGAAACGCTACGGCTCCGGCATCCGGCCGGATTTCAACACTGAACGCGTCTGAAAGGATTTTTCCCAATGCCAGACAGCAGCCAGATCGATTATGACGGCCTGATCCCCAACAATGTCGGCCTCGCCGACGACCTGCGCGTCCGCAAGGCGCTGGAAACCTGGCACCCCGGCTACATCGACTGGTGGAAGTCGATGGGTCCCGAGGGCTTCCAGGACGCCCCGGTGTTTCTTCGCACCGCGGTCGGTGTCGGCAGCGACGGCTGGGCGAAATATGGCTTCGTTCGCATGCCGGACTACCGCTGGGGCATCCTGCTGGCGCCCGCCGTGGAAGGCCGCACCATCCCCTTCGGTGCCCACAAAGGCGAACCGGTGTGGCAGGAAGTCCCCGGCGAATATCGCGCCATGTTGCGCCGCCTGCTGGTCATCCAGGGCGACACCGAACCCGCATCGGTCGAGCAACAACGCCACCTGGGCGCCACCGCCCCGTCGCTGTATGACATGCGCAACCTGTTCCAGGTGAACGTCGAGGAAGGCCGCCACCTCTGGGCAATGGTCTATCTGCTACAGAAATACTTTGGCCGTGACGGCCGCGAGGAAGCCGACGATCTGTTGCGGCGCCGGTCCGGTCACCAGGACACCCCGCGCATGCTGGGCGCGTTCAACGAACAGACGCCCGACTGGTTGTCGTTCTTCATGTTCACGTTCTTCACCGACCGCGACGGCAAGATGCAGCTCGCGGCCCTGGCGCAATCCGGCTTCGATCCGTTGTCACGCACCTGCCGCTTCATGCTGACGGAAGAAGCCCACCACATGTTCGTCGGCGAATCCGGCGTCACCCGCGTGATCCAGCGTACCGTCGAAGCCATGAAGGAAGCCGGCATCGACGACCCCGGGGATATCGAGCGGATACGCGCGCTGGGCGTGATCGATCTGCCAACGCTTCAGAAAAAAGCCAATCTGCATTTTTCGCTGACGCTGGATTTGTTTGGCAACGAAATCAGTACCAACGCCGCCAACGCCTTCAACTCCGGCCTGAAGGGTCGTTACCGTGAAGACAAGATCGAAGACGATCACCGCCTGACGGAGTCGGTCTATCCCGTCCAACGGCCCCGAGACGGCGCGATCGTCAACGAAGACGTCCCCGCGCTGTCGGCGTTGAACATGCGGCTGCGCGACGACTATGTCGAAGATGCCGCCGCCGGCGTCGTCCGGTGGAACAGGGTGCTGGAACGCGCCGGCACCGCCTTTCGCATCACCCTGCCGCACGTCGCCTTCAACCGCCGCATCGGCGAGTTCAGCGCCATCGAAACCGATACGCTCGGCAACATCCTGACCACCGAGGCGTGGCACGCCAGCAAGGAAACGATGCTGCCATCGGCGGCGGACAACCTGTTCATTACCAGCCTGATGCAGCCGGCGCGCGCGCCTGGCGCCTTCGCCGGTTGGATCGCGCCACCACGGCACGGGATCGACAACATGCCGGGTGATTTCGAGTACGTGCAGATTGAGAAGTAGCCGAAACCCCTGGTTCGCCGCTAACCTCAGCGGTGAACCAGGGACCGCTTGCTGTTCGCGACCGACGACCCGCATTGGGATTACGACGGCCCGGCCCGCGTCCTGCCCGCCGGCGTCGATCCGGCAAAACGGCGCGATTTCTTCATGAACAACGCCAAAGCAGTCTATCGCGTCCGCCCCGCCGCGGACGTATCCGCCATTCTGTAAGCTGGTGAATCGTTGCCGTGCTGCATCGGCAGGCGCGGAACGTTCCCTTTTTGTTTTATATTGATATATCGAATCAATTCTGATATCGTTATTTTGAGGATATCGCACCAAATGTAGCCCCATCTTAGAAGTGGAAACATGATGACAACGTCCGATTCCAGCCGCCTGTCCCGCCGGTCACTCCTCCGATCCATGACCGCGCTCGCGG
>JAYUEJ010000434.1:0-5038 GCA_043739265.1 Rhodopila sp.
GGGATCGTCCATCAGTCCGATCATACGGACGATCGCATTGGGAAACGGGATAAAATCGGCGTCCAGCGACAGGATGAACGGTGACCGCGTGTTCGCCAGTGCATTGTTGTGGTTGCCTGCCTTGCGGTGCGTGTTATCCGGCCGCGTCAGGTAGCTCACGCCCAGCCAGCGGCACCGTTCTTGCAACCACGACCGGCGGCCGTCATCCAGGACGACGATGTGCAGTTTCGCCTTTGGCCAATCGAGTGCAAGGGCGCCAACGATGGTCTTTTCCAGGATTCCCCATTCTTCATCGTATGTAGCGATCCAGACATCGACGTCCGGCAAGTCCTGTCGCGCCATCGCCCGATATCTGCGTTCCCCGGCATCCGCCTGCCCGCTCCGGTCAACCGTGCGGCTCATCATCAACAGGAAGATCAGGAAGTCGGTCAGGCCGACGACATCGACGATGGTGGCGATCCAGACCGGGGCGTCAACGTCGGCCGACAGCGCGACGATGCGCCAGACGATGAACAGGGAAGACATCAGAAACAGGCTGGCACAGACAAGCATCCGAACCGGCTGGCGCCCATTGCGCCGGGCCAACGTCAACGCGATCAGCGCCACGAACAGCACCATCATGCCCAGCAGAATCATGATGGCGGAGCGGCTCTAATCGAACCGCACGGTCGCCGGACGCCCGACCGGGCATCCGTGAAGGCGAACCTCGGCACGCTCGTCTGGATCGAGGTCGATCAGCACCGTCAGTTGCTGGCGGTTTTGCCGGTCGGCGACCGGAATGGTGCGCGATGGATCGAGCGATATGCCGCTGTCGCGCAACGCCCGCACGTAGCCATGCATCGGCCGGTCCTGGTCATAGACGCGGATGGTCACCGGGCTGCCGGCCCGCGGACTGCCGAACCAGCCGGTTGCGACATTCGCCTCGATATACAGGCCGCCGCAGTCGAGCACATCGGCCAACGGATTGCCGCGCAGCACCTGGGTCCCGGCCGAGACATAGACCGACGCGATCTGACCGCCGGCCCCCGCCGGTACCACGATGTCGCGGAACGATGCCAGGCGGGCGGTCTCGGCATCAAGCTGGGACCGCAACGACGCGATTTCGCCGTCGGTATTGCCGAGTTGATGACGCAGTTCGATCTCGCGGACGCGAATTTCGTCCAACCGCTGCTGATGGTAGGTCGAGCCGCCGAAGCCGTTTTGCAGATAGACCCCGGCGCGTTCCGCCTTCAACTGCGCCACCGCGCTATCCCGATCCGCCGCCGCTCGGCCCAGCGCCGCCTCGGCACCGAGGCGAACGGCGATCGCATCGTCCAGCCGCGACTTCGGGGCGGTGCCGCTGGCCAGAAGCAAGCGGGCACGGCCTTCCTGGCCTCTTGCGTTCACCAGCCCGCCGGCCGCCCCCAGGATCGCCGCTTCGCTGGACCGCACCCCGGCTGCCAAAACGACCTGCTGCGCCGCGGCATAGACCGTGTCGCGGTCCCGCAACTGTCCGGCGAGCATCTCAAGTTCATTGACCGAAGCCTGCACGGAGGCCTTCCGCTGGATCGCGGCGGACAGGTGGCCGATGAGTTCGATGCGCGGACGTTCGTCGATACGCGTGTCATGCACACGGAACAGCACATCGGTGGCGGCGACGCTTTGGCCGGAAACGGCGTCGGCCGCTTCCATCACACCATCGATCGGCGCCCGCAATGTGATCAGCGGGGCGTTCACCACGCCTTCCAGGCTGACCGGCGTCAGAACGCGGCGATAGGCATAGGTCCCAACCACGGCGGCGCAGACCAGCAGGGCGACGACACGGCTGATGAATCCGATCGAGAACCGACCGATGCCATGACGGCGAACCGGCGGATAGCGAAACGCTTCGATCTGGCCGACGGTATTGTCGCTCATGCGGCACCTCCGAGGATGGCATGGGGACGGCGCGCGATGAGTCCAAGCCCCAGCAGGCCCGCCAGCATCAATCCGAATGAGCCGGGTTCGGGAACCGAACTGTTGGCTGTCGGATCGGCAATGGAGATATTGGTGATGATGGGGCCATACAGCGACGAGTCAGCGTTCTGCTGGGAGGCGAAGATCAATTGCGCGCCCATTTCATTCCGGGTCGGGGTGTAGGAGAATGTTTCGGTCTGGAACGCCGCCGCCGGCGGGGCGCTGAAGCTGAAAATGCCGCTGTTTCCGAACGACGCATTCAGTGTGTAGTTGGACAGATCCCCGTTTGGGATATTGCCGGCGAGCTGGAAACTGACCATGTATTTTGATCCTGCCGTCAGGTTGAAGCTCTGGTCCGTCTGGATCGTGCCGGGTTGGTTGCCGTTCAGGTCGATACAGGTGCGGCTGGACGCCAGCGGAACGGGGCACGCATAAAACCCGGCGGACCCGCTCGCGGTGCCATCACCGAAGATATCGACATTGCCCGACGTCACCGTGAAGCCGGTGTTGGACAGTGCGCCGGTATAGTTGGCCCCGGGATGCGCGGTCGCGATATCCTGATTGAAAATCAGAGTCTTACCGGCGCTCGGCACGACGGGCGATGGTGCGGCGGCGGCCGAGGTCAGCGTCACGTCGTCGATCAGCGGCCCGTATTGCGGACTGCCCGGGATGTCGGTGCGGGAGGCAAACGAAAGATGTGCGTTCGCCTCATTCACGGTTGGGGTGTAGCGGATGGTCTCGGTGCCGAAGTTATTGCCGGCGGGCACCGCGAAGGTGAATGGCGTGCTGCCGCCGATCGTCGCCTGCATCGTGTAGCCGGCGTTTCCCGCAACGCTGCCGGCAAGGCTGCCCGCGAGTTTGAAACTAAGAGTATAGGTGTTTCCAACGGTCAGATTGTAACCGCTGGTAGAGGTGATCGCACCGGGTTGGTTGCCGTTCAGGTCGAGGCAGTTGTTGGCGCCGTTATTGGGACCCGGGCATGTGTCGAAAGCATTCGCGGCGCCGTTGGTCAGGTTGCCGATGATATCGACGGTGCCGCTGGTTACCGCAAATCCAGATCCCGGGATCGATGATGAATAGGCAGAACCTGGCTGGGCTGTATCGAAGGTCTGGGCGAATAGCATCGCGGCGGCCGCGGGGCCGGTCCCGAGGATTGCCACGCAGATGAAGATGCCGCTTATGATAAGCCGGCGAACCGGCACAGGCGCATGGCCGGATTCATGTCCGCCACCGGCATCGCGCTGGTTAACACAGGCAGCCCCCTGTGGTTTTTTATGGGACATGAACACGACCTTTTTCATAAACTGAATAAAATTCCAATACTGTATAGTATTTTTCACATCGAATTCGTGGATCGCAATGAGTCACTTTGCGAATGGTTGGGTACCACCACCGACATCCGAAGTCCAAATAAAAATTGAAACATTTTTGTTTAGTAAATAAAACTATTACGTAAAACTGTTTAAATCAGCATATCACGTAAACGATTGGGCGCCCGGTCAGCGAACGATGCAATCAGCGCCATAAAGTGCCATGATCTGGTCACAACCTCGAACAGCGGCAGGCAGCCGGTTCCTGCGCTGGGCTCGAAAACCGAGGCAATCCAATGGCGGGACAACGGTCGGGACCCGAACCTGGCGTAACCCCTGCCAGACCCACGAAAAAAGCGCCCGCCGCAACGGCATCGGGCAGCTTACCATGGCAGAGAACAGGCCACCACAGGGACCCGCCGCCCTAAACCCGCTGACCGCCGTCGATGTGAACCTCCGACCCGCTGATATACATCGCCTGGTTGGAACACAAAAAGAACAGCAGATCCGCGACCTCATTCGGTTTACCGAGACGGCGCATGGGGATTTCGCGCTCCACAATCTCCTCGGTGCCGGGCGACAGGATGGCGGTGTCGATTTCGCCGGGGGACACGGCGTTCACCCGCACGCCGTGACGGCCGAGATCGTTGGCCATCTCCCGCGTCAACGCCGCCAGCGCCGCCTTGGACGTGGCATAGGCCGCGCTGGCAAACGGATGCACGCGCGACCCGACGATCGAGGTCATGTTGACGATGCTGCCCCTGGACTCGATCAGGTAGTCGCTGAGACCCTGCGCCAGCAAAATCGCGGAAAAGAAATTGACGTTAAAGATGTGCAACCAATCCTTATAGTTCATCTGCAGGCTGGTGATTTTGCTGCCATCCTGATGCTTGGGGGAGATCGCGGCGTTGTTGATCAACGCGTCCAGCCGACCGCCGGCGATGCGCTTGATCTCCGGCAACGCGTCGCTCACCACATCGACGTCCGACAGGTCGATCTGAATGTGATTTTGCTCCCCGCCCGGCCACGGGCAGCGGGGGTCGAACGCGTGGCGGGAGATCGTCAGCACGCGCCAGCCCTCGCTGCTGAAGCGCTTGACGGTGGCATGGCCGATGCCTCGGCTGGCACCGGTCAGCAGCAAAACAGGTTGGTGGGCAACGGTCATGATGCGGAATCCTTCGCGCTGCGATAGAGTATGGGCGTTGGGGGCGGTTTCGCCAGGGGGGGTCGTTCTACCCAACGGATCGCGGATGCCTCCTCATCTGTCATGGCCGGGCGTGTCCATTTCATGGCTCGGCAACGGCCGTCAGCCCTCCGGCGCGGTGTACATACTCACCCAGGCGGTGAATTCGTCGTCGGGCAGTTCGCCGGCCGCCATGGCGAGCGTCATCACCACCGCCTCGGCATCCCCGACGGTGAACACGCAGCCGTTCAGGCGCAGGAACAGTTCCAGCGCGACGAAGGCGGTGCGTTTATTGCCATCGACAAATGGATGGTTTTGGGCGATCCCGAGCGCATAGACGGCCGCCAATTCGGCAATATCCGGCTCGCCGTAGCCCGCCCGGTTCAGTGGCCGCGCGAGGGCGCTGTCGAGAAGCCCGGCGTCACGGAGGCCGGTGGAGCCCCCGTGTTCCGCCAATTGTTCATCGTGGATGGCAAGGACAAGCTGCGCTGACAGCCAAACCGTCACTTCGCCAGTTCGCGCAGCACCGCGCGGCGGTCCTTCATGACGCGGCGCGCCACGTCCATCTGGGCGGCGAAATCGGGGTCCGCGACGGTCAGGCGCACACCGT
>JAYUEJ010000435.1:0-1623 GCA_043739265.1 Rhodopila sp.
CAACGAGGCCTGGAGCATGAACGGGGGAAAGACCGCAGCCGCGACGGCCAGCAGCACCAGGGGAGCGGACCCGGGGTCCAGCCAGGCGATGCCAACGGCCGTGGCGCACAGCTCAAATACGGAACGCATTAGCTGGCGGGCCAAATCCGGCAGGTGGCGGAGCCGTTGCGTGGTGTGACTTCGTTCGGCCATATCAGACGTCAGGCGGCTCTGGAAATAGCGGTCGCCCAGGCGGGGGATCTTGTCGAGAAACGCAACCCGGAGACGGTTCTCAATCTGGCGGCCGAGGCGCAGGACGCAGGCGAAGATGGGCCATTCGAGAAAAAGGAGCGCCGCGCTGAAGACCAGAATTGCGCCTACGGCTCCGGCCCGTTGGCCGACCAAGCCGAGTTCGTGGCCCAGGTCGAAAAAGCCGCGGAAGAGGACCGCCTCCATGATCGTGCCTACTGCCGCAACCGCCAGGGCAGCGCTGACCACGGTAGGGGAGAGTTGGCCGGACTGGCGCAGCAGACGAAGCAGTTCGCGCAATGGGTGGGGCGGGCGTTCGCCAATGGCGGCGGCCAATTCGCGGGGCAATTCCGATGGGTTTGGCGGGGGCCGTTTGCCACGCACCCGAACCAGGACCGCGCCCCGCAGCATCACCTGACCTTCCGGAAGGGGGCGGGCGGACCAGTAGCGGGCGGGGATGGAGTCGGGCTTTGCGGTGAAGCGCTCGACCAGACGCAAGGCGCCGCGCCCGGGGGGGATCGCTTTGGAACCAATCAGAGACGCGGTCAGGCGGGTGGCGGCGTCCAGGGCAGCAAGCGCCGGCCATTCGACGCTGGACTCCACGCGGATCCGGGCGGCATGGGACCGGGTTATGCCCAAGCCACGAATTCGGCGATCCAATGCGTTTTGGAACTCGCTGGAGCGGGCGAACTCCAGCCAGGCATCGGCTGGGGCCGGGGTGGAGTGTATGTACACCTCGCGCAGAAAACGGTCGCCCGAGGGCCAACGCCGTCCGGTGGCGGGGTCCATGACTTGGAGCAAGCCGCCGTGCCGCCGCCACACCACCACGAAGTGGGTGAGCCCGGTGGGAAGGCGAACCACGACGATGGCGGGCAGGGTGTGGGCTTCGTTCGCGAGCACGTGATCGATGGGCACCAGAACCTGTTCGGCGTCTAGGCCCAGCTGCCCGGCGACTATCTCCATGGTGTCGATGGAAGTACCGTCGACGCCGGTCTGGCAGGCCTCGCGCAGGCGTCCATAGCTGGCATGAATGCCGAATCCTTCCAGCAGGCACTTGAGCGACGCCGGACCGCAATCGAGGCTGGAGGTCTGCACCACCTCCGGGGCGAAGAGGGCGCGGGTCATGGCTGGGCGGCGCCGGTCTGGCAGGCCTCGCGGAGGCGTCCATAGCTGGCGTGAATGCCGAATCCTTCCAGCAGGCACTTGAGGGACGCCGGACCGCAATCCAGGTTACGGGTCTGCACAGCCTCGGGGGCGAAGAGGGCGCCGGACCGTTTCCCGCTCATTGATGAGCCGCAGCCAGTTGTCCGGCGGTGCGCATGGCCAAGGCGGCGGGCGAGATGCGCTCCACTTCGATCTCCACCGATCCGGGGAGGCCGTGCTGCAGCGGTATGG
>JAYUEJ010000436.1:0-15163 GCA_043739265.1 Rhodopila sp.
CGGGAATATATGCCGCCCCGGTATCGCCATCAAACCCGCATCACGGCCGCGGGCCATAATCCTGAGCCACGGCGCCCGGTATATCGTTCCACACCCCGATATGGCCTTCAGCGTGTCCGGACAACGCCGTCTCATTGAACCCGGCCAGGCCTCTATATCTACACCGAACACAGAGTGCCGCAGGCGCTGACGGGCCCCGGCCAGCTTCGTGCTCGACGCCATCAATTTGACGACTTATCTAACCATTCACCAGGCCACGAACCCAGTGCCCGCAAACAGGAGGCCCGCATGTCCCAATGGCAGGTTCAGGAGGCCAAAGCGCGGTTCAGCGAGTTGCTGGAAACCTGTCTGGAACAAGGCCCGCAGGTCGTCACCAAACGCGGGATCGAAGCTGCCGTCTTGGTGCCGATCGACCAATGGCGCCGCATGCAAGCCACTCGGCCAACCCTGAAGCAGCTTCTGCTGGCTCCCGAACCACGCTTCGAGTTGCCGATTCCACCGCGTGGCCAGTTGCGCAGGCGACCCTCGGCCGCTCTGGCCTGACCGTCGTCACCCGCAACCTGCGCGATTTTCATGTGTTCAACGTGAGGGTGCTGGATCCTATCCGGCCGCTGTGATCGAATCCGGCCCCGGTCCCGCGATCGCCCAAGCCGTCACTTTCCTGAAATCCGCCGCATGACGGGAGTTTAATTGCTCCGCGCATGGAACGGTTAACTCCACGGGCGCAAGTAGAGATGGTCGTTATCGCGGTCCCGCATCGATCACCCGGCGTGGACACCCATCTTGAACTGGACCTGCCAACATGAATCACCAACCGCGTTTAATTCAAAAAACCGCGCTTGTCGCGGCTTTGCTAACCAGCACAAGCCTGGGTGGTTTCGCCTTTTTCCATCCCGCTCGGGCCAACGACACCACTCCGGTCAATCCGCCGGGCGCGCAACTCCTGCCACAAGTGCTGCCGGATTTCTCCAATCTGGTGACCCGGGTGAAGCCCGCGGTGGTGTCGATCACCAACACGCTAAGGGCGACGCCGGCTGCGTTTGAAAACGACCAACAGAATGGTCAGACGCAGCAATTGCCGTTTCCCTTCAATCAAATGGTCCCGAACGGTCAACATCGGGAACGGGCCGCGGAAGCGCGGGGTTCCGGTTTCATCATCGGCGCCGACGGCACCATCGTTACCAACAACCATGTGGTGAAGGGCGCCCGCACCCTTAGCGTGACCTTGGATGACGGCACCGTGCTGCCGGCAAAGGTGATCGGCAGCGACCCCCGCACCGACATCGCTGTCCTCAAGGTCGATGCAAGGCGTCCGCTGCCGTTCATCCAGCTCGGCAATTCGCGGGACGTGAAGCCGGGCGAGTGGGTCGTTGCCATGGGCAACCCGTTTGGTCTGGGCGGCACCGTCACCGCCGGCATCGTCTCCGCTGTCAGCCGCGACATCGGCGCTGGCCCCTACGATCAGTTCATCCAGGTCGATGCGCCGATCAACCAGGGCAACTCTGGCGGCCCGCTGTTCACCCAGGATGGCAAGGTGATCGGCATGAATACCGCGATCCTGTCGCCAACCGGCGGGTCGGTCGGCATTGGTTTCGCAATCCCGTCCGACATGATCCGCATGGTGTCCGCGCAGCTTGAAAAGGGCGGCACCGTGGTTCGCGGCTATGTCGGGGTCGAGGCGCAGCAGATCACGGCCAGCACGGCGCAGGCCATGCATCTCAAGGAGAATGACGGCGCCCTGCTGGCCGGCGTGCAGCCCGACGGCCCGGCCGCGGCGGCGGGTTTGCAGCCCGGCGACGTCATCCAGGCGGTGAACGGGTCCAGGATCGCCAATCCCAAGGAACTGGCACTGAATATCGCCAACATCCAACCGGGCGAGTCGGCACATCTCAGCGTGCTGCACGACGGTCATACCAAGGACGTCGCCGTCAAGGTCGGCACGCTGCCAAACGAGCAGACCGCCAGCAGCGACAGTCAACCCAGCGAACGTCACGCCCGGATCGGTTTGGCCCTGGCCCCGCTGTCACCGGACATGCGTGATCAACTCGATATCCCGGATGGGACGACGGGCGCTGTGGTGCGGGGCGTGCAGCAAGGCTCTCCGGCCGACACCGCCGGCTTGCAGCCCGGTGACCTGATCGTTGCGGTGGGCGGGCACAAGGTGACCTCGCCGGTCGAGGCGACACGGGCGATGCGCACGGCATTGAACGGTAGCGAGCGCGGGATTGCGTTGCGGGTGATTCGGAATGGTCAGCCGGTGTTCGTCGGCGTGATCGTGGGGGATCAGAGCGACCAGGGCTAGGTGAGGTCAGGGTTCGGGAACGTCATTGCGACTCCGTCTGGCCGGGTCTGCCCTCATGGGCAGGAGCATACAAGGCCGACGGAGAAGGATTTGGCGGCCGACCGGTGCCCTCGCCGTCAAGGCCGGACTTGCTCGCACGAACTGATGGTGCGGACCCGGCCGGCACAACGCCGACCGGGTCCGCTGCCCTTAAGCCGAAGCCGCCACGCCTGTCCCGCCCGATGGCCGTGAGAATTTCACCGCATTCAGCGGTACTTCCACGTCGATCTCCAACGTCGAGAACGACGCCCCGCGGTCCAGTTTGATCTGCACGGCATCCCGGTCAACCGATATGTGCTTCGCGATCACCGCCAGGATTTCCTCCTGCAGGATCACCAACAGGTCGGATTTGCCGATCACGCTGCGTTCGTGCGCCAACAACACCTGCAAGCGGTCGCGGGCGACCGGTGCGGTGGTCTTCTTGCGGAAGAATTCAAAAAGGTTCACGCCACCCTCCGCCCGAACAGCCGGCCAATAAGGCCGGAGCGTTGCATGGGGATCACCACATCGACCAACTCGCCCCGCAGCCGCTTCGCCGCATCGAAATAGGCACGCGACGGTGCGCTGTTGGGATTGTTCAACGTCACCGGCGAACCGATGTTGGAGGCCTTGAGAACCTCTTCGCTTTCCGGAATGATCCCCAGCAGTGGGATCGACAAGATCTCCAGAACATCCTCGACCTTCAGCATTTCGTTGCGCGCGGCTCGGCCCGCATCGTACCGCGTGACCAAAAGATGCTTGTCGATCCGCTCGCCCCTCTCCGCTCTCAGGGTTTTCGAATCCAACATTCCAATGATGCGATCGGAGTCGCGCACCGACGAAACTTCCGGGTTCGTCACGACCACCGCGAGGTCGGCGTTGCGCATCGCCAGCAACGCGCCGCGTTCGATACCCGCCGGGCTGTCGCAGATCACCCAGTCGAATTTTTCTCGCAGTTCGGCGATGACCTTGTCCACGCCTTCGATCGTCAGCGCATCCTTGTCGCGGGTCTGCGACGCGGGGAGCAGCGACAGCGTGTCGATCCGCTTGTCGCGGATCAGCGCCTGCGCCAGCTTGGCATCGCCCTGCACCACGTTGATCAGGTCGAACACCACACGGCGTTCCGCCCCCATCACCAGATCCAGGTTCCTCAATCCGACATCGAAATCGATCACCACGACGTTCTCGCCGCCGCGCGCAAGCGCAGCACCAAGCGCGGCGGTGGAGGTCGTCTTGCCGACGCCGCCCTTGCCGGACGTCACCACCAGCACTTTGCCCATCTGCGTTTCTCCTAATCGAGAACTGAGATTTTCATCTGTTCGCCGTCCAGCCAGGCTTGCACCGGCTTGCCCAGAAACCTGGCCGGCATGTCGTCCGCGGTCTGGTAAACACCATCGATCGCCAGCAGTTCGGCTTGTAGCTTGCTGCAGAAAATCCGCGCTCCGGGCTGTCCTGACAGACCGGCAATCGCTCTTCCACGCAACGTTCCGTAAACATGGACCGACCCGCCCGCCATGACCTCGGCGCCGGAGGCAACCGAACCCAGGACGGTGATGTCGCCGCGCTCGAACACGATGGACTGGCCGGAGCGGACCGGTTGGTCGATCACCAGCGCGTTCGACTCCCCACCTGATGCAACGGGCTCGACCGCGGGCGCGCTTTTGGTCTCCGGCGCCTCGATCTCGCGTCCGGGTTTGCTGGACACCGGCAATGGCCGGCCCCACGCCTCGATCCCGGCCCAGGCCGGATGCGCGCCTTCCGTTCCGATGATGCGGATGCCGCGTCGTTCCAGAAGCTGGAGAAACTCGGCAATGCCCTGCTGCTCCCGCGGGATCGAGCCCATATCGACCACGACCGGGCGTGCGTCGAAGAAATTGGGAGACCGTTCCATTTGCGCATCTAAAGCGCTCAGCCAGTTGGTCAGCGGCACTTCGGGCGCCAGGACCAGGGCCATAATGGAGCGGCCACGGAGTCGGATCAGAGGTTTTGTCTCAGGTGTTGTCACAGTCCCGACGTACCCGCTGACTGTAGGGCGGTCAACGGGAATCCGGCGGGCTGGCACACAATGCTGTGGATAACCCCGCGCATGGACCGCTAGGGGTTGTAGTGGAGTGGTTCAATAGGGCCATACAGGGTGGCGCCGCCAGGGTGTTCCCCGGCGGCGCGTCCAGATCAGGTCAAGGCGTGGGCAAGCAGGCTGGTCAGGTCGGTGCCGATAGCGCCATTAATGGTGGCGATCGCCAATCCCGCCCCGCCCGACGTCGGTGCGACCGACAGTGTCGCACCCTGCGCCGAGTCGGCCACCGTCAGGTAGTTCGACAGCGTGGCGCCCGCCCCGTTCCAGTCCGTCGCCGCAAGAGCGGTTTTCAGGTCCAGCGTATCGCCTGTTGCCAGGATGTTGCTGGTGAAGGTGTCAGTGCCGTTGCCGGCGGCCGGGAGGATGTAAGTGTTCCCGCTGCCGGTATCGGTGACGGTGTTGGCGCCGCCCGACAGATTGACGATGTCCCCCGAACCACTGAGGAACAGCATATGGTTGCCGGCGGTGGCGACCACCGAAACCTGGCTTTGGCTGACCGTGTCGCTGGCCGAACCGGACGCGATGATGATCGGCGCCGGCAGCGGGCTGGTGCTGGTGCCCGCGTCAGGTGCCCACGCCGCGTCCGGACTGGCCTTGCCCCACCACAAGTTACTGGCGTTCTCCTGCCAGACCTGATGGTTGACGTAGGCCAGTTCAGTCACGTTCGCCGTGGTCGTGTCGGCGACACCGTTCACCGCGACCAGGCCCGAGTTGGTGATGGTCCAGGCATTGCCGCCGGCATCGACGATCGCGCCGGTGGCTCCGGCCAGCACCATGGTGTCGTTCGGCGACGCGGTTGGTAAGGGTGCCGGGGTCGGACCGGGGGTCGGCAATGGCGTCGGCAATGGTGTCGGCCCGGGGGGCGGCAAATTTGTCGGACCGCCGACTCCGCCCGCCGGCACGCTGAACGACTGGGAGCCGTTGGAGGAGATTTCCCAGGGCGTTCCGCCCGCCGTCAGGGTGTCGTAGGAAACCCCATCGACATACAGATTGCGGTCGGTCGCATCCAGGCCCTGTCCGGCCGCATTCAGCACCGCGAAATCGTTCAGATAAGTGACCGCGACGGTATGAGCTCCCGAACCCCAGTTGCCGTTGAGGACGAATTGCTGCTGCTGACCTTCCCAATTGATGGCGGTGGTCGTGAAGGTGCCTCCGACCTGCGTGCCATCGACCGAGACGGTGAACTGCGCATCCCCTTGAAAGGGATCCTCGGACATCGCCAGCGTCAGCGTGTCGGGTCCGGTCCCGCTTATCACCGGCGCCGGTGTGGTCGTCGGCGTTGACGGCGCATTGGCCGGCACCGGCGTCGTGTCGTTGACGCCGAACACGGCGTTCCCCGGCACGAAGACGGTGGAGTTCGGAACCGACATCGTCGACTCGTAAATACCTGTCACCGTGTTGGACACGGCGGCACCATCATAGGCGACGCTGTTGACATAGACATTACGGTCGCCGCCGTCGTTGAAGGCCGCCTTGTCGCCCTGTGTCATGGAGTTGTTGGCGAAGGTAACGGTGACGTTGTGCGGCCCCGGGGCGAAATTGCCCTGGAATGTGAACGTCTGAGTCTCGCCGGCGGCGCGCGAGGCGGTGACGGTTTGCAACCCGCCGATCTGCTGGCCATCGACGTTGAGGGTGAACTCCGCGTCGCGTCCCGCCGCACCGGCGGGTCCGTCGGCATCCTCCGACATCGTCAGCACGATCGTGTCTGAGCCGCTGCCGATCACGCCTGCTTGTGGTGGCGGTGCCGGTGTCGGTATCGGCGCCGGTGTCGGCATGGGTACCGGTATTGGCGTCGGTAGCGGTGAGGGTGTGGGTGCCGGCATGGGCATTGGCGTAGGCATCGGTGGCAGAGGGCTGGTCGCGGTCCCCGCGTCGGGTGACCATGCCGCGTCCGGCGTCGTCTTGCCCCACCACAGATTGCTGCTGTTTTCCTGCCAGATCGTGCCGTTCACCGAGGCCAGCTCGGTCACGTTGGCCGTCGTCGGGTCGATGATGCCATTGACCGCGACCTGCCCGCCGCTGGTGATCGTCCATGTGTTGCCGCTGGCGTCGGTGATCGCCGAATTCGTGCCCGTCACCACCGAGTCATTGGCTGAGGGCGTCGGCATGGGATTAGGGGCCGGTGTGCCGGTTGCCGGCAAAGGGCTGGTGGCCGTTCCCGCATCGGGTGACCATGGCGCGGTCTGCGTCGTCTTGCCCCACCACAGGTTGCTGCTGTTTTCCTGCCAGATCGTGCCGTTCACCAAGGCCAGCTCGGTCACGTTTGCCGTCGTCGGGTCGATGATGCCATTGACCGCGACCTGTCCGTCGCTGGTGATCGTCCATGTGTCGCCGCTGGCGTCGGTGATCGCCGCGGTCGTATCCATCACCACCGTGTCATTGGCCGACGGCGCTGGGTTCGAGGTTGCGTTTGGGGTCTGGGGCGTCGTCTGTGTGCCGCTCATTGCGATAAAGGTTCCCTTAAACGTGATCGAGACTTGGGGTCTTTCACGCAAAAGTGACTCCTTTCAACAGAAAGCGCGTCCGAAAAACCTCATACATCGGATAATTACCAGTCATTACATTACAGACAGTCGTATTTTTATCTAATAATGTACCGTTATGGAGAATAAAATAGACCGAATAGATATTAATTCGGAATTAATATGTCATAAAAAGCGAAAAAATTCCATTTTATTACAAATTATAGTTCAAATTCAATACTGATGCCAATCCGCGAAGAGATTGCCGTGCCGCCATCCAATCCCCGGCATGGTCCGGCCGGGACGCACCACCGGTTTCGGTCGCTGCCGCGATCGGTGGCCCGAACGAATCGGAGCATGCCGACCCGGGTCCAAGCGGCAGCCTCAACGCGAGTCGGTATGATTTGAACGCGGCGGACATTTCTTGCCATCGCGGGTCGCACAGCCCGCAACCCGCTGTCCCGCAACCCGCTCGCCTGTCGCGCTGCGGCAGGGCATACTGGCGCCCAAGGTCATGAAAGCGTCACACCGCCGCAGCCAATCCGCTGCCAGACTCAAACCGTCTTGCGACCAGGCATGGTCGCGGGGCGAACCACCATGGACAGGGCGCCGCTTTGCTGCAACTCGTTAATCTTTCACGTCGCTTCGGTGACAAACCCGCCGTGGCACAGGTCAGCGTGACCATTGCCGATGGTGAGATGGTGGGGATTATCGGCCGCTCCGGTGCCGGAAAATCGACTCTGCTGCGTCTGATCAACCGTCTGATCGACCCGTCCGAGGGCAAGATCCTGTTCGACGGCAGGAACGTAACGGCGCTGCACGGCAAGGACCTGCGCGCCTGGCGCGCCCGCACCGCGATGATCTTCCAGCAATTCAATCTGGTGAACCGCCTGGATGTGCTGACGAATGTGATGTGCGGCCGGCTGTTCGACATACCCGCGCCACGGGTGCTGCTGAAATGGTTTACCCCCACCGAGCGGGCGCTCGCCATTCGTGCATTGGATCGGCTGGGGATGGCCGACGTTGCGATGAACCGCGCCGACGCGCTGTCCGGCGGCCAGCAACAGCGGGTGGCCATCGCTCGCGCCCTGATGCAGCAACCAAGAATGCTACTGGCGGACGAACCGATCGCCTCGCTCGATCCGCTCAACGCCAAACTGGTGATGGATGCCCTCGCCGACATCAATCGGCGCGAGGGCATCACCGTGCTGACCAATCTGCACACGCTGGACACCGCCCGCACCTATTGCCGGCGTATCATCGGCATGTCCGCCGGCCATATCGTGTTCGACGGCACGCCCGAGGCGCTGACCGAACACGCCCTGCGCGATATCTATGGCCAGAATGACCAGGAAGCCCTGGACGAACGCCTCACCTCCACTAGTCTTCCCGCGGCCGCGCTCGCCGCCCTGGCGGGGTAGGGCTTCGACCGGGAGGCCCGTCTTATGATCCGCCGTAATTTGACCCGACTGACTGTCATCCGTTGGGCGCTCATCGGCCTGGCCCTGATCGCCCCTCTGGACGCCCGGGCGCAGGACTGGAAATCCCGGGTCAAGGAATTCCGCATCGGCCTGCTGGGCGGCGAGAATACCTCCAGTCGCCTGGCGCGTTACGACGGCTTCCAACGCCTGTTGCAAGAGGCACTGGGTATCCCGGTCAAACTCTATCCCGCGGCGGATTATGCCGGCGTGATGCAGGCCATGGGCGCCGGCCAGTTGGACGTGTCCGAATTCAGCCCGTCAGCCTTCGCGGGCGCCTGGCTGGACTGCAAATGCGTCGAACCGACCGTGGTGCCGCAGGAGAAGGACGGCACCGTCTTCTATGTCTCCGTCATGCTGACGCGAAAGGATTCCGGCATCATGTCGATCGAGCAGATGAAGGGCCATTCCCTGGCCTGGGCCGATCCGAATTCCGCGTCCGGATACCTGATCCCCAGCGCGTCGCTGAAGGCCAGCGGTATCGCGCTGGCGGACGGGGCGTATTTTTCCCGCACCGGATTCGCCGGCGGGCACGAGCAAGGGATCGTGGCGGTGCTGAACAAGCAATACGACGCCTGCGTCACCTGGACGTCCGGCCAGGGTGACATCGAGCAAGGCTACAGCCGAGGCGCGGTGCGCGGGATGGTGGACCGCGGCATGCTGAAAATGTCCGATGTCAACATCATCTGGACGTCCGGCAAGATACCGAATGGTCCGTGGGGCTTGCGTTCGGCATTGCCCGCCGGCCTGAAGGCCGCGTTCACCGCGTTCATGCTGGACCTGCCGAAGTCGCACAAGGACATCTACGACCAGATCGAGCAAGGTTCCGGGGTTGGCTACGTGCCGGCGACGCTGGATCTTTACAAGGACATCATCGCATTGCGCGAAACCGAACGGCGCGGGACCCGGTAGGCATAATGGCCGCGATCAACCCGACCGACGACCCGGCCTACCGCCTGTTCCAGCAGCGTTTCGGTGCGCTGCGCCGGTCCCGCCGGACCGAATCGCTGCTGACCGTCGCCGCCGTCGTCCTGCTGTTCGCCATCGCCGCCACATGGACCGAATTTTCGCCGGACAAGGTCGCCAACGGCATCCCGCGCATTGGCGAGTATTTCGGCAAATTGTTTTCAATCGAGCCGACGCGCGGGGCCGACCCGGTCGGGGTCCTGGCGCTGGCGCATCTGTCCGGCGGGGTAAAAGAACCGCAATCCATCGCCTACTGGTTCTACCGGATCGACACCTACGCGGCGCTGCTCTGGCAGACCATCGAGATGGCCATCCTGTCCACCGCGATCGGGTTCGGCGCCGCTTTCGCGTTGTCCTTTCCCGCCACACATACCTTTGTAGGCAACCGAGCGATCGTTTTTACCACACGGCGCTTGCTGGAGGTGATGCGCACCATCCCCCAGGTCGTGCTCGCTTTCATCCTGGTCTGGCCCTTTGGCATCGGCCCACTGGCGGGCATCCTCGCGATCGCCGTCCATACCACCGGCACCCTGGGAAAATTGTTTTGTGAGCTAAACGAGAACGCCGACCTGCGTCCCGTTGACGGTATCCGCTCGGTCGGTGGCTCCTGGCTGGCACAGATACGATTTGCCGTCGTGCCGCAGGTGCTGCCCGGCTTTCTGAGTTACGCGCTGCTGCGATTCGAGATCAATGTCCGTTCGTCCACCATCATTGGCTTCGTCGGTGCCGGCGGTATCGGCCAGGAGCTGAAACGGGTGATCGGCTTCAACATCTATGAAGAGGTCAGCGCGATCGTCATCCTGATCCTGCTGATCGTCGTCACCATAGACCTGATGTCGGAACAAATCCGCCATCGCTTTATCGGTGTGGCGGCATGAGCCTGGATCTCGCCGCGGAGCGCGTCCGCCATCCGGAGGTCTTTCGTGGCAAGGGTTCGTTGCGCTGGCTGCTGCTGACCGCTGTCTTCGCCTACCTGGGATACCTGATGTGGCGGTTCGATTTCAGCCGGGTCTTCACCGACCTGCCGCGCGTTTGGGTGATCGTGCGGCTGATGCTCGATTGGTCTGGCATCTCTGACTGGGACCATTTCGAACTTTGGCGGTCAATGCTGGAAACCGTGGCGATGGCCTACCTGGGCACGATGCTGGCCGTTGTCGTCGCCGTGCCGCTGGGTTTTTTGGGCGCGCGAAACGTCATACCGGCCCGTATCTTCCACTTCGTCACCCGCCGCCTGTTCGACGGGATGCGTGGATTGGATCAACTGATCTGGGCACTGGTGTTCGTCCGGGCCATGGGACTGGGACCGATCGCCGGCATCATGGCGATCGCGGTGGCGGAAACCGGCATATTAGCGAAACTTTTCGCCGAGGCGGTCGAGACCATCGATCGCCGGCAGGTCGAGGGCATCACCTCGGTCGGTGCCGGCGTCCTCGCGCGCCTTCGCTTCGCCGTGCTCCCGCAGGTGCTGCCGGTGATGATCAGCCAGACGCTGTATTCGATCGAGTCCAATTCCCGCGAGGCCACCATTCTGGGGCTTGTCGGCGCCGGCGGTATCGGATTGAGGCTGTCGGAACGGATTCAGATCAATGCCTGGGACCAGGTGGCCTACGTGATCGTGCTGATCCTGATATCGGTAGCGGCGATCGACACGACGTCACGGTATCTGCGGCTGCGGTTGATCGGCGCGGCCGGGCGCTGATGCGTCCCCGCCGATGCCAGCCGGGGAGCGAAATGACGTATCAACGTCCCCGACTGAACGGGGCGTGGACAGGGATTGCCGCGTCGCTTCGCTCTTCCCAAATGACAGGCGGGCGCTTCAATCCCGATCGATCTCGGACGAATGCTTCGTATCCCCCATGAACGCATAAACCAGCAGCGACGCGAATATCAGAATGGTGACGTACCAATAAAACCAGGTCTCATGCCCGCCATCCTTGAACGCCAGCGCAATATAAGGCGTGGTGCCGCCGAACAACGACACGGCCACGGCATACGGCAAACCCACCCCCAGCGCTCGGATTCCCGCCGAAAACAGTTCCGCTTTCACCACGGCATTGATGGACGTGTAGCCGGACACGATCAGCAGAGCCGCCATGATGATGCCGAGCGCGGTCATGTAGTCGCGTGTCGTGCTGAGCATGGTCAGGATCGGCACCGTGCAAAGGGTCCCAAGGATGCCGAACCACATCAGCACGGGACGGCGGCCGATCCGGTCGGAGATAGCACCGAACACCGGTTGCAGCGCGGCGTAGATCACCAGGCTTATGAAGGAAATTTGCGTGGCCTGGTCCCGGCTCAGTTTGACGGTGTTGACCAGGAAGGTCGGCATGTACGTGGTGTAGGTATAGAACGCCGTGGTGCCGCCCATCGTCAGGCCGAACACCAGCAGGATTTGCCTGGGATGTTTGAGCAGCTCCCTGATCGGGCTGTCCCGCTTTTGGGTGGCCGCTTTCTTGAAGGCGTCGGTTTCCTGTAGATTGCGGCGTAGATACAGGCCGAAGACCGCTAACCCGGCGCCAATGGCGAAGGGGATGCGCCAGCCCCAGGCTTCAAGTTCCGCGCCGGAGAATGATTGCTGCATCACCAGCAGCGTCAGGCTGCCGAATATCTGGCCGCCGATCAGGGTGACGTATTGGAACGAACTGTAGAAACCGCGATGCTTCGAAACCGCGATCTCACTCAGATAGGTGGCCGAGGTGCCGTATTCGCCCCCCAGGGAGATGCCTTGGATCAACCGGGCGACCAACAGCAGGATGGGGGCGCCGAGACCGATGCTGGCGTAGGTCGGCGCGATGGCGATCAGGAACGACCCGGCGCACATCAGGGTCACCGACAGGGTCAACGCCGCTCGGCGGCCGGCTTTGTCGGCGTAGATGCCAAGGATCCAGCCGCCGACGGGGCGGATCAGGAAGCCAAGCGCGTAGATGCCGAACGTGTTGAGAAGCTGGACGGTCGGGCTTGCGTTGGGGAAAAAGGATTTCGCGAAATACAGCGCGAAAAAATTATAAACGTAGAAGTCGTACCACTCAATCAGATTGCCGATCGAGCCGCCGAAGATGGATTTCAGGCGGTGGCGCATGATCGCGACATCATCGGTGATTGGGGTGGCCTGATTCACGGGTCATGTCCTGGCTGCGTATCGATCCGCTCGTTTGACGGGAAATCGGCTGCGCCGCAACATTTGGTGAATTCATCGGTTTGGTATCCTGGACAGACAAGGGGGCGCCGCGTAACGCTGCGACCCATCAACCATAATGAGGCGGGCCATGCTGTTCGATTTTACCAATACCAGGAATGAAAATATTTATAAGCTGCTGACATCGACCATCGGCCCGCGGCCGATCGCCTGGGTGACGACGCAGGACACCGATGGAACGGTGAACGCGGCGCCGTTCTCTTTCTTCAACGCGATGTCCGGCAATCCGCCGGTGCTGGCGTTCGGGATCGGCGGTCGCGGACCGGGCGATGTGAAGGACACCGGCGGCAATATCCGCCGCACCGGACAGTTCGTCATCAACCTCGTCAGCTTCGCGCTGGCGGAACCGATGAATGTCACGGCGATCGATTTTCCGAAGGGTGTGGATGAGCTGAAGGAGGCCGGGCTGACCACCGCGCCATCCCTGCATGTTAAGCCGCCGCGGATCGCCGAGGCTCCGGTATCGTTTGAGTGTGAGCGGTTGGTGATCGTCGATGTTGGGATCGACCGAGCCGTTGTGCTGGGCAAGGTGCTGGCGGTTTATGTGCGTGACGACTGCGTTCTGGATAAAGACCGTTGCTACATCGACACGCCAAAGCTGGATCTGATCGGGCGCCTGCATGGCGGCGGCTGGTATTCGCGGGTGACCGACCGGTTCGAACTGCCTCGGATTCCGGTGGACGAATGGGCCGCTCGGAAGGCGAAGGCGGCAGAGTAGGGGTTCGGTTGCAGCGCTGTCGGGGTGAACGCCGGCAGCGCTGTGAACCTGATTGCATTTATTACGGGATATTTCATTAACGATTGTTCATTGCGGCGTATGCCGCTGAAACCGGGTTATTCCGCCGCGAAATGGGCATGGCCTGGCAGATATGATGCTGATTTGCCACGCCGCCGCCACTAAGTGCCCGGTCGGGCAAAAAAATACCCAAACCCGGGCCTCGTTAAGCCACAATTCATTTCCATATTGTTGAACGACACGCGGTCAAACGAATTTTATTGCTTAACGGGAATGGTGACAGTAATGTGCACGACCACGATCAGCACACTTACATTAGCGGCTCTGCTGGAGGATCCGTTGATCCAGTTGGTGAGACGCAGCGACAATGTATCGGAAGAAGATCATTCCGATCTCTTATTCCGCGTGAAGAATTCGCTTATAGCGCGTGCATCCGTGCCGGCGCCGGCATTCCAGGCGGGTTGAGGAAACGCGGGTTGGCGGTCCCGCGACCGAACGCGCGGCCGAACCAGGGCGTCGCTTCCCTGTCTGTTCATCCGGACGTCGTTCCAGCGTGTGGTGTCTCATACCAACCTCGCGTTGAGGCCGACTGTCGGCCCAACCGTCATGGCCGAGCTACGATCTGGCCGTCTGTGCCGGGTTAAACCATTGATAAATAACGATTTATCGATGTGCAACCGATGCCCGGATCAGGTTCCGGCCTGACATGGCCGGCGCTGGAAAAAACGTAAAGTCAGCATGATTTGATTTTACTCCAGCGCAACCGTACCGGTGTAGCGGATGATATCCAGACCGCCACTCAGCCGGTCGTTGGCATAAATCAGCCCGTTCTCATCGACATAGACGTCGTTGATCTGGATGCTGTTTGTGGCATTGCCTTTCGGCGGAGCATCCACGATGAAGCCGATCTCTGTCGCCGCATACGGATCGGCGATCGAATAAGCGCGCACGCCGCCGTTGAAAAAGCTGCCCACAACGGTCTTCTTCAGAGTGCGGGCGGTCGGGTCGGGCCGGTTCTGGTGGATGTTGTGCGCCCCGAACCGTCCGCCTTGCTTGCACAAAGCGGCCATGTCGCCGGCCGGCGGCATGGCGGACAACGCGACCGGCGCCGTTTCGTTGGAGATATCCCAAACCCAGTCGCGTTTCGGCAGGTCCTTGCAGTTGATATCGACGGCTTCCTCGGTCTGGATCGCCAGGCCACGCGATGGGATCGGCAGCACGGTGTGGGCGAAACCGACGTCGTGCGACTGCCAGGACCGGTGCGCCACCAGTTTGGGGTGAGTCTTGTCCGCAATGTCCAGGATCACCCAACCGCCGTCGATCCAGCCGACATAGGCCCGATCCGGCCGTTCGGCGGAAATGATCGCTGTGTGCATACGAATGCCGGAATCGATCGACACGCGCGGCGGTGAAGGCGCCGTGTCGCCAACCCTGGTCCCCGGCAGCCACCAGCGGCCAACCTCCTTCGGGTGGCTGGGATCGTTCATATCCACGACCATGAAGAACTGATCGTCCAACTGGTTTTTCGGAGTGAAGTCCTTCGCCCCGGTCGTCAGATAGGCGTAATGGCCGTCGGCGAACCACATATAATGCACGCCGCGCGAATGCGGGCCGGACGTATCGAAATACGTCAATGCCTTGGGATGCGCCGGATCGGCGACGTCGAACACCAGCATGCCGCCGCCGGGCTGTCCGGGCTTGTCGGTCTGTTGCGCGACCGTCAGCGTGGTGCCGGACAGGCCCAGATTGTTGCAGCGAACCTGCGGGGCCGGGTTGGGGAGTTGCATGATCACGCGCGGGTCGTCCGGCTTGGTCACATCGATGATGTTGACGCACATCGGTGCCGCACGTTCATTCCCACCCGTATGATCGACCCACGCCGCCCTGCCCTCCGTTGGCCCGCAGCAAGCCCGAGCGGAGGACGAAAC